>JAKAPE010000149.1 GCA_021811945.1 Pseudomonadota bacterium
CGATCTCGCGATCATGCCCGCCGGCTCCCCTGTCTCGGCGGAGTGCACGGCCTGGTTTTATCGCAATGTTAAGCCGGATCTGTGGATCGCGACCGGCAGCGGCGGCACTGACTGTTGCACGGGACTCGTCGGCGGCGTGCCGACGCTGCCGGTTTATGCCGGAGAAATTCAAGCCCGGCAGCTCGGCGTTGCCGTTGCCGCCTTCGATGAACGCGGCAAGAGCGTGACCGACGAGGTCGGCGAACTGGTTATTACCAAGCCGATTCCGTCAATGCCGGTTTGTTTCTGGGGCGACGCTAGTGGCGAGCGCTACCGCGAAGCCTACTTCGACATATTTCCCGGCGTTTGGCGGCATGGCGATCTTCTGCGCATCAACGCGCGCGGCGGCTGTTTCGTGCTTGGCCGTTCCGATGCGACGTTGAATCGGCACGGCGTACGCATCGGCACGGCCGAAATCTATCGCGCGCTCGATTTGATCGACGGAATCGCCGATAGCCTCGTCGTCAATCTTGACCTTCCCGGTGGCCGTTTCTTCATGCCTTTGTTTGTACAGCTTCAGCCCGGAGGGCAGCTCGACGTGGATCTACAGCGGACGATCGCCGAAACCTTGCGGCGCAACTACACGCCACGGCATGTCCCAGATCGGATCATCGCCGTTAGCGGAATTCCCTACACGCTTACCGGCAAGAAGATGGAAGTGCCGGTGCGGCGGATTTTGATGGGAGCTGCTCCGGACGCTGTGCTTAATCGAAACGCCATGGCCAACCCGCGGGTGCTCGATGAATTCGTGACCTATTTCACGGACCAGCGTGACTATTCGCTGTCTTAATGAGTGGGTCTTGACGTGCGAGGGTAAACGCGCACAGGGCGGATCAACGGCTATGGTGTGCCCGTCAAAGTAAACTCCGGGTCAACATCCCAAAACGACATTACGAGGCATCGTCGCCGCGCTCGCGATCCGCGCGCAGCGCGTCGGGATGCGGCATGGCGATGACATTGTAGCCGGAATCAACGAAATGGATTTCGCCGGTAACACCGGTCGAGAGGTCGGAGAGAAGATAAAGCGCGGCGTTGCCGAGCTCTTCGAGGGTCACGCCGCGATGCAGCGGCGAGTGGCGCTGCTGGAAGGCGAACATCATGCGGGCGTCGCCGATGCCAGCGCCGGCGAGCGTGCGGATCGGGCCCGCCGAAATGGCGTTGACGCGGACGCGGCTTGAGCCGAAATCGACCGCGAGATAACGCACCGAGGCTTCCAGCGCCGCCTTGGCGACGCCCATCACATTATAGTTCGGCATCGCCCGTTCGCCCCCGTCATAGGTGAGCGTGAGCATGGCGCCGCCATTGCGCATCAGCACGGCGGCGCGCTTGGCCGCTTCGGTAAAGGCAAAGCAGGAGATCAGCATCGTACGGAGGAAATTCTCGCGGGTGGTGTCGGCATAGCGGCCCGAAAGCTGCGTCTTGTCCGAAAAGGCAATAGCGTGGACCAGGAAATCGAGCGCTCCCCAGATGCGTTCGATCTCGGCAAAGACCTGATCGAGGGAGCCGATGTCCTCGACATCGCAGCTCAGCACCAGATCAGCATTGACCGAGGCGGCCAGCGGCCTGACCCGCTTGGCGAACGCCTCGCCCTGATAGGTGAAAGCGAGCCTCGCGCCGTGGGCGGCGAGCGCGCGTGCAATGCCCCAGGCGATCGAGTGGTCGTTGGCGACACCCATGATGAGGCCGCGTTTGCCGTGCATCAGGCCCTGCATGCCAAGTTCCTCGTTTGGTCATTCCCGCCGAGCGAAGCGAGAGCCGGAATCCATAACCCCAGTGCTGAGAACTCATCGGAACACCGGGGCCATGGATTCCCGGTTCGCCGCTTCGCGGCTGTCCGGGAATGACGTGATAGAAAGCCTCAGGCATCCACGCGCTTGAACACGATGGAGGCGTTGGTGCCGCCGAAGCCGAACGAGTTCGACAGCACGCAGCCGAGGCTGACGCCGTCGCGGCGCTTGCGCAGGATCGGCATGTCGGCAAAGGCGGGATCGAGGTTTTCGATATTGGCGCTTTCGCAGATGAAGCCGTTGTTCATCATCAACAGCGAATAGATCGCCTCATGCACCCCCGTGGCGCCTTGCGAATGTCCGGTGAGCGATTTCGTAGCGGCGATCGGCGGGCATTTGTCGCCGGAGCCGAAGACCTCGCGGATCGCCTCGATCTCTTTGAGGTCGCCGATCGGCGTCGAGGTGGCGTGCGGGTTGATGTAGTCAACCGGCGGCTTCACCGCGGCAAGCGCCATGCGCATGCAGCGGACCGCGCCCTCGCCCGAGGGCGCCACCATGTCGACGCCGTCGGAGGTGGCGCCGTAGCCGGCGATCTCACCATAGATGCGGGCGCCGCGCCCCTTTGCGCGATCGAGATCTTCGAGCACCAGCACGCCGGCCCCGCCGCTGATGACGAATCCGTCGCGATCGGCATCATAGGCGCGGGAGGCTTTCTCCGGCGTGTCGTTGAATTTCGACGACAGCGCCCCCATGGCGTCGAACAATACCGACAAGGTCCAGTCCAACTCTTCGCAGCCGCCGGCAAACATGATGTCCTGCTTGCCGTACTGGATCAGCTCATAGGCGTTGCCGATGCAATGGTTCGAGGTAGCGCAGGCCGACGAGATCGAATAGCTCACGCCCTTGATCTTGAACCAGGTCGCCAGCGTCGCCGAGGCGGTCGACGACATCGCCTTGGGAACGGCGAAAGGTCCCACGCGCTTCGGCCCCTTGCTGCGCGCGATGTCGGCGCTCTCGACGATGGTGCGCGTTGAGGGCCCGCCTGAGCCCATGACGATGCCGGTGCGCTCGTTCGACATTTCGCTCTCCGCTAGGCCGGCATCCTGGATCGCCTGCACCATGGCCACATGGTTCCAGGCGGCGCCGCCGCCGACAAAGCGCATGGCGCGGCGATCGACGGATTCGCTCGGATCAAGCGTAGGGGCGCCGTGCACCTGACTACGGAAGCCGAGCTCGGCGTATTTCTCGGCGTGCACGATGCCCGACTTCGCCTCGCGCAGAGAAGCCAGCACTTCCTGCGTATTGTTGCCGATGGAGGAGACGATACCCATTCCGGTGACGACTACCCGCCTCATCTTCACCTCGACAGCAGCGTCCGGTCGCTTGCACAACCCCGGCTCTTTCCCGCGAAAGCGGGGATCCACGCGGGGATTATCGACAACCCTCACTCGAAGCCCGCTTTCGGGGGGAATGAGCAGATGAGCGCGAGCCGACGCGGTCTCATCCCTTACGCCCTAAGCCCCCTGCCCTTACGCCCTAAGCCCCCTGCGGCACCACCCCTTGGAACAGCCCCACTTTGAGATCGAGCGCGCGGTAAATCACCGACCCGTCGGCGGAAAGCCAGCCGTCGGCGATGCCGAGCACGAGCTTCGAGCGCATCACGCGCTTGATGTCGATGCCATACATGACCTTCTTCATGGTCGGAAGCACCTGCCCTGAGAACTTGATCTCGCCCATGCCGAGCGCGCGACCTTTGCCGGGCGAACCGAGCCAGCCGAGAAAAAAGCCGAGCAATTGCCACAAGGCATCGAGGCCGAGACAGCCCGGCATCACCGGGTCGCCTTTGAAATGGCAGGGAAAGAACCAGAGGTCGGGTTTCAAATCGAGCACGGCCCGCACTAAACCCCTGCCGTAATCCCCGCCCACCTCGGCGATCTCGGAAATGCGGTCGAACATCAGCATCGGCGGCAGCGGAAGCTGTGGCCCCTCGGCGAAAAGCTCGCCACGGCCGCAGGCCAATAAATCCTCATATTCGAAGTTGGAACGGCGTCCCTGCATTCTGCGTCTCCGCCGTAGCCGGTCGGTCACTCGACTCCCTAACATATGGGAACATCGGGGCAAAGCTGCCCCCGGCGGAAAAACCGAGCGGCTGCCCTGCCGGTGACTGTCCCGCGACGCTTTGCCATGGCAAGCGTTGCCCCGGAGGTGCCGCGAAGACCAGGTGCCGCGGACACCAAGTGCCGCGGAGAGTGCCGCGGAGAGTTGCGGCAGACGCAAGATGGCGTATAATGATTTCACTTGCAACGATCTCGCCCGCCCAATGAAGGACTACCATAGGTGGCCCCAATGACACAGCCACGTCTAATCGTTTCCGGCGCCGCGGGGCCGGCCGCATCGGCCACGGCAGTCGATCTTGCGGGCCCGCTGTCGGGCCGGGCCGAGATGACCGGCTGCCCTTGGCATGACGTGAAGGCGAGGCTGCGCGAGGTAGGGTTGCGGCCGACCCGGCAACGCATGGCGCTCGGCTGGATACTGTTTGCCAAGGGCGACCGCCACGTCACCGCGGAAATGCTCTACGAGGAAGCAACCCGGGCCAAGGTCCCCGTTTCGCTCGCCACCGTTTACAACACGCTGCACCAATTTACCGAAGTCGGCCTATTACGCCAGGTCGCCATCGACGGGTCGAAGGCCTATTTCGATACCAACAATTCCGAGCATCACCACTTTTTCATCGAGGATAGGAACGATCTCTTGGACATTCCGGCTTCCGACGTGGTTGTCGGCAAGACGCCGGTTCCACCGGAGGGCTACGAGATCGCCCGCATCGACGTCGTCGTACGCTTGCGGCGCAAAACGGCCTAATTTTTCGCCGCCGATGCCGACTCCGGTGCCGACGCCTCGCTCACCTCCATTCATTTGCTCGATCGCCGCTTGGATCGGTGAGCCTTCGCCGCGTCGAAGCCACCGCGTGGCACGTCGGCGCGACTGTGCCATGCCCGCATCCCGAGGAGCTAATCGATCTTTTCCCCGGGATAAATGCCCCAGAGCTGGTCCTGCTCGATCCAGCCGTCGAAACCCTTTCCGGCGAGGCGGCACCAAGTACCGGTGCAAAGCTTGATCGTGCCCAGCACACCGTTCTGCAGACGCGCCGTCACCGAGCTTCGCGGGTCGGGTCGCGCATAGAGGGCCGCAAGATCGGATTTTGACTTCAACTGCACTGCCGCCGTTCGCTTGCCCGACAGCAGTGAGTGATAGACCCACCCCTCGGATCCGTCCCAATCGCGGATGCGCCGCCAGTTCTCGAACTCCGCGGTGATTTCCACCGGCCAGCCAACGCGAGTGTAGATGAAGGAGACCTCGTGGTTCCTGTCGGGGCCGGCCCGCACATTGACCCGGTCCGCCTTGATAGTGACGAAGCGCGGAATCGGCAGCCCGCTCGTGCCGGCGTTGGCACCGGCCTGCGCCGGTACCGTGGCGAGGATCAGCGCCAATAGCACCGCCGTCGCGGCGTTGACGCGGATGCTTCTCAACCTGCCACGTCGCCGTGCCATGGCAGCCTTCCCGGATGCCGAGTGAAACGCTTCGCACCGGGAACCCGGCGCGCTTTGTGGGAGCGCGGCCATCTGCTAGAGAGAAATTAATGTACCGCCTCCCACGCCCTAGTGTCGGCGACGGCGGTTAAGGAGACCTGAACGGCTCGCTGCGACGAACGCACGCCGGCGGCCGCGTGGTTGGATGGGCACAAGAGGGGAATCAATGACACCGGGCAAGAAACCCCTGGTCGTGGTGACCCGGAAGCTGCCGGACAGCATCGAAACGCGCATGTGCGAGCTGTTCGACACCCGCCTTAATGTCGGCGACAAACCGATGACCCAGCCCGACCTCGTCGAGGCTGCTAAGGTCGCCGACGTGCTTGTGCCGACGGTGACGGATCACATCGACGCCTCGGTACTGAGCCAGTCGGGCGAACAACTGAAGCTGATCGCCAATTTCGGCAACGGCGTCGACCACATCGACGTGACCACCGCGCTGCAGCGCGGCATCACCGTGACCAATACGCCCGGCGTACTCACCGAGGATACCGCCGATATGACCATGGCGCTGATCCTCGCGGTGCCGCGGCGGCTGGCCGAAGGCGCGCAAGTGCTGATCGGCGAGAAACATTGGGCCGGATGGAGCCCGACCTGGATGCTCGGTCACCGCATCTGGGGCAAGCGGCTCGGTATCGTCGGGATGGGCCGTATCGGCCAGGCGCTGGCGCGCCGCGCCAAGGCCTTCGGATTGCAAATCCATTATCACAATCGCCGCCGAGTGGCGCCGCGCATCGAGGAGGAACTCAACGCCACCTATTGGGAAAGCCTCGACCAGATGTTGGCGCGCATGGACATCATCTCGATCAATTGCCCGCACACGCCGGCGACTTATCACCTGCTTTCGGCGCGCCGCCTAAAATTGATCCGCCCCGGGGCCTACATCGTCAACACCGCGCGCGGCGAGGTGATCGACGAGAATGCGCTCGCGCGCCTGATCGAGGGCGGCGAAATCGCCGGCGCCGGCCTCGACGTGTTCGAGCATGAACCTGCCGTGAGCCCGAAGCTGGTCAAGCTCGCCCGCGCCGGGAAGGTCATCCTGCTCCCGCACCTCGGCTCCGCCACACTCGAAGGCCGCGTCGACATGGGCGAGAAAGTCATCGTCAATATCAAGACTTTCATGGACGGCCACCGTCCGCCGGACCGGGTGCTGCCGTCGATGCTGTGACTGTCGCAACGTTTGCACTTGAACAAACACCATCGGCCCCTTGCGAACCTCGCGCATCGTTCCCGCAGATGCTCATCGAAGCGGCGACGCCGATATCGTCAATACGGCGCAAATGCGCTGAAAGCGGGTGCCGTTGGACAGCGCGAAAGTCTGGATGGTAGGCGACCCGCCGTTTCCGAAGAGCCTCACTCCGCTCTTGCCGGCCCATCCCTTGAGGTCGATCCCGGAAATGGTGAAGGTCAGACCAGCATCCGGGCCGGCAGTGAAAGTTCCGCTCACAGTCCCGACATGGAGGGTCAGGCTGCCGTCGGCGTTCGGTTTTGTGACAGACGCAAACTCATCTGTGTAAGCGCTAACCGCGGGGGTGTGCATACGCGGCCCGACGCCAAAGGACGCGCTGTCTACAGATTGACCGACTTCCGTGACATTGCCATTGGCGTCGGCGCTGCTCACGGCCCTGAATGTCGTCCTCCAGGCGATCCCGGAATTGACGGGCTCCAACTTCCGCGTGAAACCCTCCGGCGAGGCGAGACACGCCCCTGCACTGCTATAGGCCAACACCGGCTCCGCGGCGTTCGCCGCGCCAGCCGACGCCGCGAGGCCAAAGGTAATCAATATGCTGGCGCAAAATACGCTTCTCATTTCCACCTCCCATAGCGCAAACTGCCGGGCGCGGTGCGCAACCGGCTGGCGCTTCGTTGATTAACGCAGCATAAATCCCAGGTTGGGTAGTATCAGGGGGGCGGAAACGAGCCAGGTGGAAAGATGTCCCGAGTCCGCAACGGGTTGACGCGATGGACGAGAGGACGTTGGCTCGGCCATAAGGGTCATTTGCTCGCGCTCGCGCTCAATAACATGACCCAAGGCGTGGTGTTGTTCGATGCGGCGGGCCGTATGGTCGTTTGCAATGACCGATATCTGTCCATGTATGGGCTTTCGCCGGACGTGGTCAAACCCGGCGCCAGGCTTATCGATATCGTTCGCCATCGCGCTAAGAGCGGCACATTGCATCGCGATCCTGACGAATATTGCGCGGAGATCCTGCAGAGCATGGCGGCCGGCAAGAGCGTCAGCTTTGTAACCGAGGCGCCGGACGGCCGCGCCGTTTCGGTGATCAACCGGGCGATTCCCGGCAGCGGCTACTGGGTCGGCACCCATGACGACATCACGGAGCGCCGTTCGGCGGAGCGCAAGAGCGCGTTGCTCGAGGAGCAGGAAGCGCGCCGCGCCGCGATCGAGGAGGCCATCGGCTGGTTTCGCGAGAGCGTCGAGGGCGTGCTCAAAGCGGTTGCCGACAGCGTTGCGGCGATGCAATCGACCGCAGCCGCTCTCTCGGCTACCTCGAACGAAACCACCGCGCACACCGCCGGCGCGGTAGCCACGTCCAACGAAGCGTTCAGCAGCGTCGAGGTGGCATCGACTGCCGCCGACGAATTGTCCAAATCGATCGCCGAGATCAATCGCCAGCTTGTCCGCGCCACGGATGTGGTGCGAGCCGCCGCGATGCAGGCCGAATCGACCAACCAGGACATCGCCGGCCTGGCGCAGGCCGCGCAAAAGATCGACAACGTGGTCAAGCTCATTCAAAGCGTGGCCGGCCAGACCAATCTGCTCGCTCTCAATGCCACCATTGAGGCGGCGCGCGCCGGGACCGCCGGCAAAGGCTTTGCCGTCGTCGCGTCGGAGGTCAAGGCGCTGGCGGTGCAGACGGCGAAGGCGACAGACGACATCGCCGCCCACATCGCGGCGGTGCAATCCTCGACGCAGAGCGCCGTTCGCGCCATGGCCAGCATTACCACCCGCATGCAGGAAATCCAGGAATTCACCGCGGCCATCGCCGCTTCGGTCGAACAGCAGAATGCGGCAACGGGCGAGATTTCCTGCAATGTCGCGGCGGCTGCCTCGGGCACGAAATCGGTCGTCGCGGTTCTCGATCGTGTTGCCGCCGCCATCGCCGACATGCACAGCTCGGCGGACACGGTGTTGGCGGCGTCGCAAACCGTCGAAAAAGCCGCCCACAGCCTGCGCTGCAGCGTCGACGGGTTTCTCGGCAAAGTCGCGATTTAACTCGGAGCTGAAGCCGTCTCTGCAAACTCGGAAGCGATGCGCTTCCAGCGCCGCCTCACGCGGCCCGTTCGCGGTCTTTTGCCGGGAATAACTCAAGCACCTCATTGGTGGTCGCCACGTCGCCGAACACGCGAAGGATCGACGTCAGGGTTGCGTTGTGTTCGGCGTCGCTCAAGGCGGCGTTGGCGTCGGACACGAAGACAAGGCGATAGTTGAGCATCATTGCGTCCCGCGCCGAGGATTCGCAGCAGACATTGGTCAGGGTCCCGACGATGATGACCGTGTCGATTCCGGAGTCCCGCAGGTAACGGTCGATGTCGGATGAGCCTTGGATGAACGCGCTGAAGCGCTTTTTGACGATGATCTTATCCTCGGGCCGCACGTCGAGATCGGCGTAAAGCTCGAAACCGCGAGAACCCGGGGTTAGCTCGGTGAGCGTCTCCTGCCGCGGGTCGCCATCGAAGAAAACGCGCCAGGCCTCGGACTGGCCTTCAAGGTTCATCTTGACCCAGACGACCTTGCCGCCGGCCGCACGCGCCGCCGCCGCGAGGACGTTCACGTTGGGCACGATTTCGCGCGCGGTCGGAACCTCGACCGGCATGCCGGGCAACATGAAGACGTTTTGCAGATCGATCACGACCAGCGCGGTCTTGGGGCCGACCAGATGGTCGTACCGGTTCAACCTGCCGCGTTGCGCCTTGACCTGTTCGACGACGCTGTCGGGTATCGAGATGCGATGCATGGCGTTCCTCCTGAGCGCTGAGCGGTGCAAGCCCAAGCGATTGTGCCCGGCATCTTAGCTAGTTTCTGTCGCGAAAAGCAAAATAGTGCGGTGGAATCCAGATTTCTAGCGTTTTGGAGCGCCGTGAGTTTTGCTTGCAGTTCCGTGTGTATTGTGGTGCACATGGAGAGTGGTTCGCGCAAAGACCGAAACGCCTGCCGACGTGCTTTGCTGGATACAGAACGAGGCGGCGATGCTGTGGCCGGCGATACTCGGCTCGCTGAGCTTTCGCCGCAGCCCGTGCGTACACAAGAACCGCCCCGCCTCAGAGCCGTCGGCGTGGAGGCGCGCCGTCCGCCCATCACCGTAATTGGGCGTACGGGAGATGTCGCGAGGAACATCGACGGACGCTGCCCATCTCCAGCCGTTCTCCGAAATTGTCGGCTGCATTTACGACGCGGCGCTCGATTCCGCGCTTTGGCCGCGGGCGCTCGATGGCGCGCGCGCCTATATCAGGGGACAGATTGCGGCCATCCACTGGCACGATTCGGTCCGTCCGATTGCAAATGCTCTCTTTCAGGCCGGGATCGGGCCCGAATGGTTGCGGAAGTATATCGAGACCTATCTGCCGCTCAATCCGCTTCAGCCGTTCCAGGTGTTCTGCCCGGTTGAGGAAGTGCATGCCGGCTCTGAACTGATGTCATTTGAGCAGTTCAGCGAGACGAAATTCTACAAGGAGTGGGCGCAACCGCAGGGCCTGGTCGATGCGGTTTTCACCAATCTGGAACGATTGCCGACCAGCTCCATCGGCTTTGCCGTCCTGCGCGGCGAACGTGACGGCTTGGTCGACGACGAAACGCTGCGGCGGATGAAATTGGTCGTGCCGCACGTCCGCCGCGCGGCGGCCATCGGCAAGGTGATCGATCACGCGCATCTTGAGGCCTCCACTTTGGCCACCGCGACCGACGCGCTCGCCGCGGGCCTGTTCCTGCTCGATGCGCAGGCGCGCCTTGTTCACGCCAACGCTGCCGGGCAGGCGATGCTCGACACGCGCTCCCCGGTGAAGACCGAGGAGGGGCAGATCAGGCTCGCCGGGAATCGCGCGGATAAACTCCTGCACGAAACGATCGCCGCGGCGAACCGCGGTCTCCTTGAACTCGCCGGCAAAAGCGTCTCCATTCCGCTTGCCGGCAGGGACGGAGAGGCGTTCAGGGCGCACGTGCTGCCGCTCGGCGGCGGATACCGGGCGAAGGCTCAACAATGGACAACCTTCATCCTCTTCGTCCGCCGCTCTGATAGCGCAAATGCAGCGGCGGTGGCGGCTTTTGCCGCGCGGCATGGCCTCACCGCGCAGGAGACGCGCGTGCTGCAAGCCGTCGTGGACGCCGGCTCCGTGCCGATGGCCGCGCAGATCCTGGGCTTGGCGCCGACGACCGTCCGCACCCACGTCACCGGCATTTTCGACAAGACCGGCGTACGCAGCCAAATCGACCTCATCCGTCTGCTGGTCGAATCCGCCTCGCCCTTTTCCGCCGGGTGACGCCTTCGCCGCGACGCCTATGTTCAATTAAATGGGTCTTCAGGGAATCGAGTGGGTACTTTTGGCCCATTTTCGATCGTCTGCCTGCTGCTGCTGAGACCGTGGGCATGTGGGCAACGCACTTGCGTTGTCCAAGCG
>JAKAPE010000150.1 GCA_021811945.1 Pseudomonadota bacterium
CGTTCGCCGGCGACTGATCGCCGCTCTCGTGCGCAGACTGCCGCGATGTCCATGTTGCGCGGCGCCAATCGCAAGACGAATGCGCCGCCAAACTTTGTGACACAGTAACACTAGGAGCCTGAGCCGAGCCCCAGCACGTCGGCCATCGAGTAAAGCCCGGGCCGCTTGTCGCGCGCCCACATCGCCGCGCGCAACGCGCCGCGGGCAAAAATCATGCGGTCTTCAGCGCGGTGGGTGAACTCGATGCGCTCGGAGGGGCCGGCGAAAATCACGGTGTGATCGCCCACGACGGTGCCGCCGCGCAGCGCGGCGAAGCCGATGTCGCCGGCGCGGCGCGGACCGCTCGGGCCGTCGCGGCCGCGCACCGAGCGTCTGGCGAGATCGACACCGCGGCCGGCCGCCGCAGCGCGGCCGAGCATCAGCGCGGTGCCCGACGGGGCGTCTATCTTCTTGTTGTGGTGCATTTCCACAATTTCGATGTCGTAGTCCTCGCCGAGCGTCTTTGCCGCGCGCTCGACGAGGCCGGCAAGCAGGTTGACGCCGAGGCTCATGTTGCCGGATTTGACGATTTTCGCGCGGCGTGCCGCCTCGGCGATAATGGCCTCTTCCTCGGGCGAGTGGCCGGTGGTGCCTATAACATGGACGATGCCGGCGGCCGCGGTGAGCTCCGCGAAAGCGAGCGTCGCGGCCGGGACGGTGAATTCGATGAGTCCGTCAGCTTCTTTGATAAGCGGAGCTAGTTCGCTGACGATTTTGACGCCGTTCGTCCCCAGTCCGGCGAGTTCGCCGGCATCGCGGCCGACGACGGCCGAGCCTCGAGCCTCGACCGCACCGGCTAACGTGACGCCTTTGCTTGCCGCGATGGCGTGGATGAGCGCACGTCCCATGCGCCCGCCCGCGCCGGCGATCACCAACCGCATATCGGGCATCATGGGTCTCCGGTTGGCCGCCGATATAGCGAGCACCGCGAAGACCAGCAACACGCGTTACCGCTCATTCCCGCGAGAAAGCGGGCATCCAGCGCCAGCATACTGGGTCCCCGCTTGCGCGGGGACGCGCGGCGAATGCCAAGCCATTAGCTCGGCGAGCTTTGTTACGGCTGCGGGCCGTCATAGCCCTCGACGATGACGAGGTCGACGGTCGCATGCGGCAGCCGCACCTTGATGTTGTCCTGATATTCGGGCGAGCGATAGCAGGCGAGCGCCGCCGCATAATCGGGAAACTCGATCACGACGTTGCGCGAGCGGCTCGTCCCCTCGACGCGTTCGAATTTGCCGGCGCGCACGAGGAAGCGGCCGCCGTATTTGCGGAAGATAGCGGGATTGGCGACAGCATAGGGCTTGTAGGCTTCTTCGTCTTTCACGTCGACGCGTGCGATCCAATAAGCCTTGGCCATGTCATGCCTCCTTCGCCATCTGCTGTGCAATTTCGGCGATGATCGCCTGCGCCGCGGCCCTCGGATCGGCCGCCGCGGTGATCGGCCGGCCGACCACCAAATAATCGGCGCCGGCGGCAATCGCCGCGGCCGGTGTCATAACCCGCTTCTGGCCGTCCGCTTCGGCACCAGCCGGGCGGATGCCCGGCGTGACCAAGATCTTGTCGTTGCCGATGACGGACCGCACGCCTTGCGCGTCGCTGGCCGCGCAAATGATTCCGTCCACGCCGAGCAACCGAGCCTGATCGGCGCGTCCAATCACAAGTCGATGGACGGTGATGTCGTATCCGGCGGCTTTGAGGTCGTGATCGTCATAGGACGTGAGCACGGTGACCGCGAGAATGCGCAAGCTGCCCTCGCGCGCCTCGACGGCGGCCTTCATTGTCTGTGGGTAGGCGTGTACCGAGAGGAACGTGGCGCCCAGCCTGGACACGCTCCGGACGCCGTGCGCCACTGTTGTCCCGATGTCATGCAGCTTGAGATCGAGAAACACGCGCTTGCCGGCGTTGGCGAGCGTCCTTGCGTAATCGAGCCCGCCGGAAAAAGCGAGCTCATAGCCGATCTTGTAGAAGGAGACCTCATCGCCAAGCCGCGCCACCATGGCTTGAGCGGCCTCGACCGAGGGCAAATCCAGAGCGACGATCAGGCGCTGGCGCGGCTCCATCGGCATGGCCCCTCTATCTCACTCCATTCCGCGCGCCATGAAGCGGGCGACCTCGACCAGCCGGCGCACAAGCATTTTCAGCATCGATGCCAGCATTTCGTCCTTGAGGTTGTCCATCTCGTCGAATGCCTCGGAGGCGCGCGCAATCGTGATCTGTTCCGGAATCACCAGCGCACCGCAGCCGAGTTCGAGAATTTGCCGCAGCGCCATCAGCGAACGCAGGCCGCCGCCGGAACCGGGCGCAGCCGCGCCGATCGCGAACGCACGATCCTTGAAGGCGGCATAGGTCGGCTCGCCCCGTTCGTGCGCGCGCGAGATCCAGTCGATGGCGTTTTTAACGAGCGGCGTCACCGAGGCGCTGTACTCGGGACTGGTGATGAAAACGCCGTGGTGGACTTCGAGCATGCGGCGCAACTGCACTGCATTGCGCGGCAGGCCGACATCGGCTGCAAGATCGGCGTCAAACATTGGCAGCGGGTAATCGGCAAGCGATATCCGGGTGACATCGGCCTCGGCCAATGTCAATTCCTTGGCGGCGAGCGCGGCAAGCCGCGCATTATGCGAGCCGGACCGAAGAGAGCCCGGGATGACGAGAATCTTCGGGATGGGCATGGTCGGGATTCGGAAGTCGGAAGTCGGAAATCAGAAGTTCTGATCTCTGATTTCTGACTTCTGATTTCTGATTTCTGCCCTCTGATTTCTGACTTCTGATTTCTGCCCTCTGATTCCCAAACGTCGATAAACCCACACCCGCGCCGGCGGCAGATTGAGCCAGACGCGCTCGGAAGCCTCCGCCGAAAAGCTGGCGAGCCGCGTCGGCAAAGGCGACGCCACCGAGTAGGTGAACTGTACGAAAGGCGCGCCGGGCAACATGAGGTCGAAAGCGTCGCGAATAAGCCGCATGCGCATCCGTAACGGCTTGGTTATCAGCGGCAGGCTGGAGACGACGGCGGCGGCCGGCTGCAACAGCAGGGTCGCGAGCAGGCGACGCAGGCTATAGGCGTCGCCTTGCACCACGGTAGCGTCGGGATAGCGCGCGCGCAGCATGCGGCAGAACGCCGGATTGAATTCGACCAGCACCAGCCGGGCGGGTGCGACCCCGGCCCTCACCAACGCTTCCGTCACCGGCCCGGTGCCGGGCCCCAATTCGACCACCGGCCCGTCGCTGCACGGGTCGACATAGCGCGCCATGGTCCGCGCGAGAAACTTGCCGGAGGGAGCCACCGCGCCGATGGACAGCGGCCGTTCGATCCAAGAGCGGAGGAAGCGCACCTCGTCGTCGAGCCGGATCGGCTTCTTGCGTTCGAATTGCCTGACCCGCTCCTCGATCTTTTTGCCGAAGCCGTCGCGTTTTTCTTCCAACAACCGCACTTGACGGGCGATGTTGCGCTCGATTGCGCTCTTGCTGCGCTCGATCGCCTTGAGCTGCCGCTCGATCTTGCGCTCGAATTTTCGCAGAGTCCGGAGCGGCATGGCAATCACACGACCAAATGTTACTTTTCTAGAACATTCGAGCGCTAAAGGCTAGCGGTCCCGACGAGGGGCCGACGGAGGCGCTATTGCGCGGAACTCGCCCGGCTGCCGCCGAAGCCATCGAGGAACTCCTTGACCTTGCCGAAAAATCCCGCAGACTCAGGGTGCGTGTCCGGCGACGACAGGCGCTCGAATTCGGTCAGCAGCTCGCGCTGTCTCTTGCTGAGGTTCTGCGGCGTCTCGACCACGACCTGCACATACATGTCGCCGCTTTGCCGCGCGCGCAGCACCGGCATTCCCTTGCCGTACAGGCGAAAGCGCCGGCCGGATTGCGTGGCCTCGGGGACCTTTACCTTGGTCTTGCCACCATCGACGGTGGGCACTTCGAACTCACCGCCGAGCGCGGCGGTGACCATGGAGATCGGCACACGGCAATAAAGGTCGGCACCATCGCGCTGGAAGAACGGGTGCGGGGCGATCGAGAGGAAGATGTAGAGGTCGCCGGGCGGGCCGCCGCGTACGCCGGCCTCGCCCTCGCCGGCAAGGCGTATACGGGTGCCATCCTCGACGCCCGGCGGAATATTCACCGATAAGGTCCGTTCGCGGGTGACACGGCCGGAGCCCGCGCACGACGCGCACGGGCTCTCGATGACTTGGCCGCGGCCTTGGCAGTTGGGGCAGGTGCGCTCGAGGGTGAAGAAGCCCTGGGCGTGGCGGACTTTGCCCTGGCCGGCGCACATCGGACAGGCCTTCGGCTTGGTGCCGGACTTGGCGCCGGTACCCGAGCAGGCCTCGCACGTGACTGAGGTCGGGATACGGATTTGCGCAGTCTTGCCGGCATAGGCTTCCTCCAGCGCAATTTCCATGTTGTAGCGCAAATCGGCGCCGCGCTCGCGTCCGGAGCCGCGCCCACGCCGGCCGCCCATCCCGAAGAGGTCGTCGAAAATGTCCGAAAAGGTCGTGGCGAAATCGGCGCCGAACCCGGCCGCGCCTGCGCTGCCGTGCTCGAAGGCGGCGTGGCCGAAACGATCATAGGCCGCTCGCTTGTCCGGGTCCTTGAGGACTTCGTAGGCCTCGTTGAGTTCCTTGAAGCGCCGCTCGGCCTCCAGATCCCCAGGATTGCGATCCGGATGCAGCTTCATCGCCTGCTTGCGGAAGGCCGCCTTGATGTCGCCATCGCCGGCGCTCCGCTCGACAGAAAGAATATCGTAATAGCAGCGCTTGGCCATCATTTCCCGCCCGATGATGCCCAATCATTCCCAGCGCAGACACATCCCCCCCGGCTCGTTTCCGGGGGCGCCATGCTCATCGGCCGCGGCGGCATCGGACGCCTCGCTGGATCAGGCCGACTTCTTGTTCTTCTGGTCGTCGTCCACCTCGGTGAATTCGGCATCGACGACGTCTTCCTTCTTGCCCTCTGCCCCTCCGGCGCCGCCGGCCGGCTGTTCGGCCGTTTGCTTGTACATTGCCTCGCCGAGCTTCATCGAGGCCTGCGCCAACGCGTCGGTCTTGGCCGTGATCGCAGACGCGTCGTCTCCTTTCAAGGCTTCCTTGAGATCGGCAATGGCATTCTCGATCGCGCGCCGTTCGGCGTCGCCGACCTTCGAGCCGTGCTCGGCCAGCGTCTTTTCCGTCGAATGGACGAGAGCCTCGGCGTGGTTCTTCGCTTCGACCTCTGCCTTGCGCTTCTTGTCCTCCTCGGCGTGCGCCTCCGCGTCCTTCACCATCCTCTGAATGTCCGCCTCGGAAAGGCCGCCGGAAGCCTGGATGCGGATTTGCTGCTCCTTGCCGGTGCCCTTGTCTCTCGCCGAGACATTGACGATGCCATTGGCGTCGATGTCGAAGGTGACCTCGATCTGCGGCACGCCGCGCGGCGCGGGCGGAATACCGATGAGATCAAACTGGCCGAGCAGCTTGTTGTCGGCCGCCATCTCGCGCTCGCCCTGGAACACGCGGATCGTCACCGCGGTCTGGCCGTCTTCGGCCGTGGAGAACACCTGGCTCTTCTTGGTCGGGATCGTGGTATTGCGATCGATGAGCCGCGTGAACACGCCGCCCAGCGTCTCGATGCCGAGCGACAGCGGCGTTACGTCGAGCAGGAGCACGTCCTTCACGTCGCCCTGCAGCACGCCGGCCTGGATCGCGGCACCGACGGCCACCACCTCATCGGGGTTGACGCCCTTGTGCGGCTCCTTGCCAAACAACCGCTTGACGATCTCCTGGACCTTCGGCATGCGGGTCATGCCGCCGACCAGAACCACCTCGTTGATCTCGGCCGCCGACAGCCCGGCGTCCTTGAGCGCCTGGCGGCATGGCTCGATCGTCTTCTGCACGAGGTCGTCGACGAGCGCCTCGAACTTGGCGCGGGTGAGCTTCATCGTCAGGTGTTTGGGTCCCGACGCATCGGCGGTGATGAACGGCAGGTTGATCTCGGTCTGCGTCGTCGACGACAACTCGATCTTGGCCTTTTCCGCCGACTCTTTGAGCCGCTGCAAAGCGAGCTTGTCGCGGCGCAGATCGATGCCCTGCTCCTTCTGGAACTCGTCGGCGAGGTAATTGACGAGCCGCATGTCGAAATCTTCGCCGCCGAGGAAGGTGTCGCCGTTGGTCGACTTCACCTCGAACACGCCGTCGCCGATTTCGAGAATGGAAACATCGAAGGTGCCGCCGCCGAGGTCGTAGACCGCAATCGTGCCCGACTTGTTCTTGTCGAGGCCGTAGGCGAGCGCAGCCGCAGTCGGCTCGTTGATGATGCGCAGCACTTCGAGGCCGGCGATCTTGCCAGCGTCCTTGGTCGCCTGGCGCTGAGCGTCATTGAAATAAGCGGGGACGGTGATGACGGCCTGAACCACCTTGGCGCCGAGATTGGCTTCGGCGGTCTCTTTCATCTTCTGCAGAATGAAGGCTGAAATCTGCGAAGGCGAATAGGTCTTGCCCTCGATCTCGACCCACGCGTCGCCGTTGCTGGCGCGCGTGATCTTGTAGGGGACGAGCTTCTTGTCCTTCTCCACCATCGGGTCGTCGTAGCGCCGACCGATGAGGCGCTTGACGGCAAATATTGTGCGTTCGGGATTGGTGACCGCCTGGCGTTTTGCCGGCTGGCCGACGAGCCGCTCGCCTTCGTCCGCAAAAGCGACGATGGACGGCGTCGTTCGCATTCCCTCGGTGTTCTCGATCACCTTCGGCGTCTTGCCTTCCATCACGGCGACGCAGGAATTCGTGGTCCCGAGATCGATGCCGATGACCTTGGCCATAGTTCTCTAATCCTCTCTTTTGCGGCGGGTCGGACAGGCCCCAAAGGCGCCCTTTGACCGACCCCCTCGTAAATCTGAAGATCGTCCGGTCCAATTTCCAGGCGATTTCCCTTGGCTCATATAGGAGAGCGTCACTGCCTCGCAAGGCAGGATTGCTTGATCCTTGATATGGTTTTCAGGAGATCAGTTGGCGCACATTGGATCCACCTTTCCCGGGGGAGAAGGCCGCGCAATCCCGCACTGCACCCGGAGGCAGCGAGGGTGACAAGGGCTGGACGCCGAAGCTTTTCTGCAGCATCCGGCCCCTTCTCTTGTCGCAGCGACGATTGGCCATCCGAAATTGCCTACCACTAGGCAGCGCCGTTAGGTGCGTATGCCGACGGCCAACGAACCGCAGAGGCGGGGCGGCTGCAAGGCCTAACCGTTGCCGCAATCGTGGGGGCAATAGGCGCCGGCAAACGGTGAATTTGGCGTAAAGGCGGTCAGTCGATAGCCACGCCGCGGAGAAGGCATGTCCAATGCGGCGAAATATGCCAACGGTGATGATGGCTCGATGAAAGTGCGCGGATGAACCGGGAGGCCGACGGTACGGGACTGCGGGTTTATCCCGGCTATCTCGATCGCGACAAGCAGACGGCGTTGCTCGATGCCGTCGATGAGGTCTTTACGGTGGCGCCGCTTTTCACGCCGCGCATGCCGAAGTCGGGCCGGCCGTTCACGGTGCGCATGTCCAATTGCGGACCGCTTGGCTGGATCTCGGATGAAAACGGCTACCGCTATCAGCCGACCCACCCCGAGACCGGGCGGCCATGGCCGCCGATGCCGGCAACGCTTATTGCGATTTGGAACGACGTCGCGCGTTATGGCTGCCCACCCGAAGCCTGTCTGATCAACTATTATGGCCCGGCTGCGAAAATGGGGCTGCACCAGGATCGCGACGAGGAGAATTTGACTGCGCCGCTGGTCTCGGTTTCGCTCGGTGATTCGTGCCTGTTCCGCGTCGGCGGACCAAGGCGCAACGGTCCCAGCCGCTCCTTGCGCCTCGACTCAGGCGACGTGCTGGTGCTCGCCGATGATGCCCGGCTCGCCTTTCACGGCGTCGACCGCATATATCCGCGCACTTCAGCCTTGCTCGGGCGCGAGGGACGGATCAATCTGACGTTGCGCCGGGTTCACGCGCCCGCGGCGGCCACGTCGCAGCCCGACCCTGCGGCGGGGGTTGTGCGCGAGGCGCCATAGCAGCAAGCCAGCAAGCACCAGAAAATGTCTCAGAGCAAGCTCTTTCCCGCTGGCGGCGGTGCCACACTCGCCGTCATATTTGCGCTGGCCGTATCGCCGTTTCCGGCGCACGCAGGCGATCCGATCTTCCCTCCCGGCTCCCGTGTCGGCCTCATCCCGCCTCCCGGCATGGCGGTGAGCCATAGCTTTGCCGGGTTTGCCGATCCGAAAGAGAATGCCGCCATCCTCATCACCACATTGCCCGCGGCGGCCTACGCCAAGGTCAATAAGACGCTCGACGCCGTCGCGCTGAAGAAGCAAGGGGTCAGTATCGAGAAGCGCGAGCCAATCCAGCTTTCCGCCGGCAAGGGTTATCTCCTTGTCGGCCGCCAAGTGGCGGGCAAGGACCATTATCGCAAGTGGCTCCTTGTGGCAGCGGTGGGCGATCTAACCGCCCTCGTCAGCGTCCAGGTTCCTGAACATGACAAAGCCTATCCCGACAGCGCGCTGCGCGCGGCGCTGGCTAGTCTGTCGGTGCGCGCGAGCGTGCCGCTCGAAGAACAGCTTCGCCTGTTGCCGTTCACCATCGGAAATCTTGCCGGATTCCGTGTCGAGGGCGTCCTTCCGGGCCGCGCCATCGTCCTCGGCGATGTTCCGACCGGCAGCAGCGGGGCGGCACAGAACGAAAAGTCCAAGGGCGCGTCCAAAGAGGCATCGAAGGTACCATCCGAGCGCACCGTCGATGCGCGCATGCTGGTCGCAGCCGTGCCGGGCGGCCCTTCGGAATTCGGCGATCGCGCCAACTTCGCGCGGCTCCTCTTCAACGAGATTCCCGAAATTCAGGACATCCAGCTCACTGAGGCCGGGCCGCTGCGCATCGGTAACCAGATGGGATACCAGACCATGGCGCAGGCGAAGGATGTCCATGGCGGAGGCGACGTGATGGTCGTGCAGTGGCTGCTTTTCGGGAGCGGCGGCTACCTGCGGATGACGGCCGTCGCCCCGGCGAAAAACTGGACCAGCACCCTCGCCCGTCTGCGCGCCGTTCGCGACAGCGTCAAGCTGAGGGGAGCCGAGTGAGACCGGCGGGAAATCTGCCAACGTGGCTTCAGGCAGCGTGCCGTTTGTGCGCGCCGTCGAACGCCGGGGCGACCTCGGCCATGAAGCGCGCCATTTCGTCCTTGACCTGAGCGTGCGGCTTGAGGCCGACATTGAAGTAAAGGATCACTTCGGAGAAACCGGCCGCCTCGACCTTCTTCAAAATCTCGACAATGCGCGCGGGCGAGCCGAGCAGCACCGAATTTTCCGTCAAGTCCTCGGGCTTCACTTTTTGCAGGCGATCGACCATGTCGACAAAATACCGGTAGCTCGGCGGCGCCGATTTGGGATCGCCTGGAAAGGCAGGGATCACGCATTCCTTGTAGTATCGAATCTGCCGCGCGCGCTGGGCGTCCTCCTGCGTCTTGTTGTCGGCAAAATGGGTGAAATAGCTGCACAGCAGCCGGCCGGGCGTCTTGCCGTGCCTGGCGCAGGTCTCGTGATAGAGATCGGCGACCTGCTTGAGGCCGCCATAACTGATCGCCGCGGCAAACGGCGCCACGATCAGCCCGCATCCGAGCCGCGCCGCCAGTTCGATCGAGGGCTTGGAGAATGAGCCGACATAGGCCGGGATCGGCCGCTGCACCGGCTTGGGCGTAATGCGCACATCGTCGAAGGAATAGTGCTTTCCATGATGGGAAATACGGCCTTCCGCTTGCCACAGCCGGCGCACCAGTTCCAAGCCTTCTTCGAAGATGCCTTGGTTGTCCTCGAACGACACATGGAACGGTAGGTATTCGCGCCTGTCGTAGCCGCGTCCGGCGGCGAAATCGACGCGCCCGCCTGACAGAAGGTCGAGCGTCGCCCATTGCTCGGCGACGCGGATCGGATGATGCAGCGGCAGCACCGTCACCGCTGGCGCCAGCCGGATGCGTTTGGTGTTGGCGGCGACATAGGCGAGCACCATGTCCGGACAGGAAAGAACGCCGAGCGAATTGAAGTGATGCTCGCCGATCCAGGCCGAGTGCATGCCGAGCCCGTCGGCGTAGAGCGCCTCGCCGGTGATGTCGGCGACGAACTGGTTCGACGAGCGTTGATTGTGTTCGTAATGATTGTCGCTCAGAGTAAAATAGCCGAATTCCATCTTGCTCTCCCGTTGGATGGGGCCCGCGCCTGGCGCATTTGCCGCAGAGCGCCGCGGTGCATCTTTCTCTCTGCCATCGAGCCGCAGCGCGGCGCGGGCCGACCGCTCGCCGGACCTCAGTCGCGGCCGGCCTCCATGATGGCCTGTGCCAGACGGTTCGGATTGGAGAAGCAGAGCTCATGGCTGCCGTGCATCTGCACCAGGCGGAATAGCCCGAGCTTCTGCGACAACCGCGGGTGCCAGGGATAGTGGTGCGGCAGCGCGGTGTCTTCGGTGCAGTTGATGTACGATTTCGCGATCTGCATGTCCGCCGGATTGGTCTTGAGCGAGATTTTGTCGGTAAATGTTCTGAGCGGATGCGGATTGAGAACGCCGTAGGCCTTCTGCGCCGTTTCGAGGTCGGCATCGTTGATGAAAGCCTCGCGCCAGATCGGGAACGGCAGCACCACGGTGTGATCGCCGCGTTCCGCGGCCACTTGATCGAACAGGGCGACATAGGGTGGCGGAATCATGTCGTTGAGGCATTCGCCGTTGTTGGGAACGAAGGCGCTCCAATAGACGAGGCGGCGGACGCGGTCGGGCGCACGATCGGCAACTCCGGTGATCACCATGCCGCCGTAGCTGTGCCCGAGGTCGGGTAGGATCGAGACGCGGACCGGGCTTCGAATGATGCCGACGTTTCCTCGATCCTCCCTATCATTCCGTACGGCGGGTTTTCCCCGATACGGCTGGAAGGCTGGCATATAGGGCAGCACCTTC
>JAKAPE010000151.1 GCA_021811945.1 Pseudomonadota bacterium
CCCGAATTGAAGAAAGCCGTTATGAATGCCGTAGAAGGCGAGTATGCCTACCGAGTAGGCTCCGATGCCGAGATAGGCGGCGTGGCCGAAGCTCACCATGCCGCCGTATCCCAGAATGATATCGAGGCTGAGCGCCGCGATGCCGAAGATCATGATCCGGGTGAAGACGTCGGTGTAAAAGCCTTGGCCGGTCGCTGCCGCTATCGGCGGCACGATCGCCAGGCCCGCCATGACGGCGACGGCGCCGAGCGCACGGCCTGAGATAGTCCGCTTGCGCATGACCATCAGCGTGTCCGCGGCGGAAAAAGGCCGCGCGGGCGGAAGAACAGCACGGCTGCCATCAACAGATAAATCAGCACGGAGGCCAACGCCGGACCGGCATCATCGGCCGCCGAAGCCGTCATGACGATTGCCAGCAAAGGGCGCAGGAAAGCGCGCCCCATGGTGTCGACGAAACCCACGAGCAACGCGGCCACGAACGCGCCGCGGATGGAGCCGATGCCGCCGATCACGATGACCACAAAGGCAAGTATCAGAACGTGCTCCCCCATTCCAGATTCGACCGTGAAGATCGGGCCCGCCATGAGGCCGGCGAGCGCGGCAAGCCCGGCGCCCAGACCGAAGACAAGCGTATAAAGGATTTTAACGTTGATGCCGAGCGCGCCCACCATTTCCCGGTTGGAGGCGCCGGCGCGGATCAGCATGCCGAGCCGTGTCTTGCCGACGACCACGTAGAGTAGCGCCGCAACCGCGAGGCCGACGCCGATGATCGCGAGGCGATAGGCCGGATAAGGCGCGCCGGGAAGAATCTGGACCTGGCCGGCGAGGAACTCCGGCACTGTCGCGTAAAGCGCGGTCGGCCCCCAAATCATCCGCACCATCTCGTTGAAGAACAGGATCAGCCCGAACGTCGCCAGCACCTGATCGAGATGATCGCGCGCGTAGAGTCGGCGGAAGACCGCGATCTCGACGGCGACGCCGACCGCCGCGCCGGCGGCCATTCCGACGACCACCGCCAGCAGAAAGGAATGCGTTGTCTGAAACGTCGTCGCGGCCACATAGGCGCCGATCATGTAGAACGAGCCATGCGCGAGATTGACCAGGTTCATGATGCCGAACACGAGCGTCAGGCCCGCCGCCATCAGGAACAGCATAACGCCGAACTGCATCCCGTTCAGCGCCTGCGCCAGCACCAGAAGCGGGTCCACCATGCGTCAATCTCCATGCGGCACGGTGGAGCCCGGATGCGCGGAAATATGGCGGACGCGTTCCGCCGCTACTTCGCCATGTGACATTCTTTGTAGTAGGCGTCCTTGTGGTCGTGGAAGATGACGCCAATGGTCTTGCGCGCGTAGACGCCATCGGGTGTCTTCCCGATCTTGAACAAGTAGAAATTCTCGATCGGGAAGTGGTTGGTGTTGTACTTGTACGGCCCGCGCACGGAAGCATAGTCCGCCTTGTCGATGGCGGCGAGCATCCCCTTGGCATTCTTGAGATTGCCGTGGACCGCGCGGACGGCGCTGTCGATCAGATTGATCGCGTCGTAGCTCTGCGCGGCGTAGTACGACGGAATATAGCCGTAGCTCTTGCGGAAGTCCGCGACGAACTTCTTGTTCGCCGGGTTCTTGAGATCGTAGTTCCAGAAGCCGGCCTCGTAGTTGCCGGCCGCGGCCCCGTCCACCGCCGGCAGCGTCGTCTCATCGGCGGTAAAGACCGAATAGAGCGGGATCTGATCGCGCAGGCCCGATTGCGCGTATTGCTTCATGAACTGGATGCCCATGCCGCCGGGCATGAACACGAACACCGCCTTCGGCTTCGCCGCGCGGATGTTGCTGATCTCCGCCTGGTAGTCGGACTGGCCCATCCTGGTGTAGACCTCGGCGGCGATCTTACCTTTGAAGTAGCGCTTGAAACCGGAGAGCATGTCCTTGCCGGCCGCGTAGTTGGGCGCCATCAGGTAGACATCGGTGATCTTGTGCTCGGTCATGAACTGACCCATGGCCTCCGGCGTCTCGTCGTTCTGCCACGAGGTCGAGAAGAAGTTGGGCGCGCACAGAGGCCCTGCCAGCTCGTGGGGGCCGGCATTGGCGCTGATGAGGATCGTGCCGGAGCTCAGCACCGGCTGGCGGACCGCCAGAAGCACGTTCGACCAGATGATGCCGGTGACGAAATTGACCTTGTCACGCTTGAGCATTTCTTCGGCGACCTGTCGCCCGACATCCGGCTTGAACTGGTCGTCGCCGTAGATGATCTCGGCCTTGAGCCCGTCCATCTTGCCGTGAAGCTCCTTGAGGGCGAGATCGGCGGCGTCTTTCATGTGCTTGCCGATAATGCCGGCCGGGCCCGACAGCGTGGTGATGAAGCCGATCTTCACCGTCTTTTGCTGGGCCATGGCCGGCCCCGCCGCCAGCGCAAGCACCGCTGCGGCTATCACTCCTGTCCTCGTCATGGTGCGATCCCCTCTCCTTTGGCGCACTGCAACAGGCGCCAGCGTTTCCCCATGTGGTTTGGCGCGGGCCGCCTGTAACCAAGCGATTTCAGCGCGGCCCGGCCCGTTAATCAAGCCGCACTTGCGCTTCATCTGCGCGTCGGTCCGTCGCGCTCTGTCTGCACTATATTACATGCCGCCGATGATCAAGACGCACCTCGCTCTCAGCAATGTTTCCCGTCGCCTACAGCCAGCTTCTCTCCCAAGCCGTGCGCAACGTGGCGTGCGCAATGTTGGCGTCGGCAAAATCAGAAACCGCGTCGCACGCCCGCCGCTGCGCAAAATCGTCAATCGGCATTGTCGACCACTCCCCGATAAAATCGTCATCTCGGCGACTTTCTCTCGTAGCGAGGCGACTTCCGCCTCTCGTGTCCGCCATGCAAAAGGCCGCCGCTCGGGCTGGCTCATTGTGAGTTGTGCAATATAATGCGCACAAGGAGCATATCATGAAAAATAATTCCAAGCGAGACGCCATGAGCCTCGACCCTTCCGGATTCCTCCGCCTTCTGGGGGAACACGTCCGCACCATGCGGACGCGTCGGGGAATGTCGCGCAGGGTCCTGGCCCGGGATGCCGAGATTTCCGAGCGTTATCTCGCTCAGCTCGAGGCCGGCGAGGCAAATTGCTCGATCGTGCTGCTGCGGCGGATTGCCAAAGCGATCGGAGCACAATTGACCGACTTCGTGGACGCACGCGTCGAGAGACCGTTGGAGGCGGTGATCCTTGAACAATTCCTTGGGCGCCTCTCGCCGACGCAGATTTCCGAAGCGCGGAGACTGTTGATCGATCATTTCGAAGGCAAGACGGGCACCCGGCGAAACCAACGCATCGCCCTGGTGGGTCTGCGCGGCAGCGGCAAATCGACCTTGGGACAGATGCTGGCCGAGCGGTTGGAAGTCCCGTTCCTCGAACTTGATCGCGTCGTCGAACAGCAGAATGGCATCAGCCTCGGTGAGATGTTCGAAATGTTTGGTCGAGAAGCCTTTCGACGCAGCGAGCGCGCCGCGCTCGAAGCAACCCTTTCCAAATATCCGTCGTTCGTGATGGCGACGGGCGGCGGCATTGTTGCGGAGCCCGCCACTTATGAGTTGCTGCTCACGTCCTGCCTCACCGTTTGGGTCCGCGCCGCTCCGCAAGAGCATATGCAGCGCGTCATGAAGCAGGGCGACCTTCGCCCTATGGCCAACAATGCCGGCGCCATGGACGACCTCGTAGCGATCCTTCGCAGTCGCGAGCCGCTCTATGCAAAGGCGGATATCGTCGTCGACACCGCCGGCAAGACGCCACGACAAAGCCTCGATGAATTGCAGACGTTGCTGGGATTGTCGGAAGCGACGACCTCAACGCGGTCGATCGCCTGAACGTCGCGCAAACAATACGGCACCGCCCTTCGAATTCGGCCTCGACACGTTCGGCGACATCACTATTGGGCCCGACGGCGCCCTGCGCAGCATGCGCAAGTCAGCCTCGCAGTCTCATGCGCATTCGCAGTCGCTTGACAGATCAATCTGTCGTCTCTACATTGTATCAACTAAATTGAAGGGTTGTTTGGTCATCATGAAGGTTGAATTTTTGCGATGGGGCAATAGCTTGGCGCTGCGTGTTCCCAAGCCATTTGCTGAAGAAATTGGTGCGGTCGAAGGAAAAGCTGCTGAG
This sequence comes from Pseudomonadota bacterium, assembly GCA_021811945.1. Lineage (GTDB taxonomy): Bacteria > Pseudomonadota > Alphaproteobacteria > Rhizobiales > Xanthobacteraceae > BOG-931. The sequence continues at coordinate 4,145 of JAKAPE010000151.1, forward strand.
ATGACGGCCGAGAACGGCGTCCTCGTCGTCAAGGTCGTAAGACGTAGAAAGCGACGCCGTTATAATTTAGAGGACCTAATTAATGCCATCACCGAAGAGAACCGGCACCCCGAAATCGACTGGAGGCCGCCGGTCGGCAACGAAGTTTGGTAGCGGTTATTGCCCCGACGCTGGTGATTTTATCTGGATCAACCTCGATCCCACGAAAGGACATGAACAGCGCGCTCGCCGCTCCGCCCTCGTGTTGAGTCGACGCACCTATAACGAGCGTGCCGGGCTTTGCGTCGCCTGCCCCATTACCGGGCGCGCCAAGAGCTACCCGTTCGACGTGGCGATCCCAAACGGCCACGGGGTGAGCGGCGTGGTTCTTGCCGATCAGCCCCGCAGCCTTTCCTGGCCGCAACGCGAGGTTAATCTGATCGATCGCGCCCACGCCGATCTGCTCGACGACGTACGTGAGAAGATCGCGGCGCTGATCGAGATCACGTAGAATGAAGGCCCTCACGTCCCCACCAGTCCCAAGCGCGGGCTCGACGGTTCGGCGTAGCTGCGCTTGGCGATACGGCCGGCAAGCCGCGACAGGCGTCCGGCTTCGACGGCCGAGCGCATGCTTTTCGCCATCAGGAGCGGGTCGCGCGCCTTCGACACCGCGGTGTTGACGAGCACGGCGGCGCAGCCCAGCTCCATCGCGAGGGCAGCGTCGGTGGCCGTGCCGATGCCGGCGTCGAGCACGACCGGCACCGGCGACCGCATACATAACAGCTCAATGAGATGCGGGTTGGAAATTCCGAGCCCGGAGCCGATCGGCGAGCCGAGCGGCATCACGGCGGCGGCGCCGGCATCGGTGAGTTTTCTGCAGGTTACCGGGTCTTCGGTGCAGTAGGGCAGTACGACAAAACCCTTCGTCACCAGCATTTGCGTGGCACGCACCAGCTCCTCCACGTCGGGATAGAGGAGTTCGCGGTCGCCGATGACTTCGAGCTTGATCCAGTTGGTGTCGAGCGCCTCGCGCGCCAGCTCTGCGGTGAGCACGGCGTCCTTGGCGGTCTGGCACCCGGCAGTGTTGGGAAGAAATTTTGCGCGGTCCGCCAGCAGGTCGATCAAACTTTCATCGTCGCCGGCGAGGCTGATGCGACGGATCGAGGCCGTCACCATCTCGGCACCGCTGGCGGCAATCGCGTCGAGCATGATCTTGCGGTTGGGATAACCGCCGGTGCCGAGAAACAACCGCGAGCCGAATTCTCTGCCGGCTATGATCAGCGGATCGGACATTCTCTCGTACTCCAAACTCTGATCCGCTCATTCCCGCGCAAGCGGGAATCCACGCCGGGTCCTCGCTGTCGCGGCGACGAGCGGAAAGCCACTATCCTCCTTGCCGCGCGCGGACGATCTCGACACAGTCGCCCGGCCGCAATGGCGTTGCCGGCCAGGCCGCGCGGGGTACGACAGCGCCATTAACCGCAACCGCAATGCCACGCTGACCGGTATCGACGGCCTTTTCCGCCAGCAATGCTTCGAGCGTCTTTTCCGCGCCGAGCGGTTCGTTCTGGCCGTTGACCTTAATCACTCCCGGTTTCTCCATCACTCGGCCGCCTGCGCCGGCAAGAAGCGTTCGAGGCCGAAGGGTTTTATCGCCGGCTCGACGACGCCGTCGAGCACCAAACGGGCCATGGCGTCGGCGGTCACCGGCGCCAGCAACACGCCGTTGCGGTGATGGCCGGTGGCATAGAACAGGCCCTCGATCGGGCCGGGCCCAAGGATAGGCGCGTCGTCGCGGCTGCCAGGGCGATGCCCGACCCAGGTTTCCTCGATCTGCAGCTCCTCGATGGCCGGGATAGCCCGCCAAGCAGCGTCGAGCAGCGTGAGCATGCCGCCGGCGGTGATGGTATCGTCAAAACCCCGCTCCTCGACTGTTGCGCCGAGGATGAGCCGGCCGTCGCGCCGCGGCACCAGATAGGCGCCCGGGACCCACAGCACATGGGAAAGAAGCGGCGCGGCGGCGTCCATGCGCAGGCACAATACCTGCCCCTTAATCGGGCGTACCGGCGGACGCTGGTCTGGAGGCAGTCCGCCGATACCGCGCGACCAGGCGCCGGCAGCGAGCACCACGCGATCGGCGGGGACGATCGTGCCGTCTTCGAGAACGATCCCCCTCGCCCCGCCGCCTTGCACAAATATCTCCTTCACCGGCCGTTCTTCGTGAATGACGACGCCAGCAGCCTCGGCAGCGATGCGCAGCGCCAGCGCCAATTTGCGGTTGTCGACCTGATGGTCCTCAGGGGCATACAGCGCGCCGGCGATTTTTCCGGCAAGATGCGGCTCGCGGGCGCGGGTCGAGGCGGCCGACAGCCATTCGAGCGGCAGATTGAGGCCGCGCTGGAACTCCAAAAGGTGCTCGATCTGGGCCTGATCGTCGGCAGTCAGGGCAAGGACGAGCGTGCCTTCGCGGCGTAACTCCACATCGACGCCGCTCGCGCGCAACAGTTCCTCGGCAAAGGCGGGCCAGCGCGCCTGGCTATCGCGACCAAGCGCGATCAAGGCCTCCTCGCCGGGTTCGGCTTCGCAGCACGCCGCCAGCATGCCGGCTGCAGCGTGACTCGCCCCCGCACCCGCCTTGCCGCGGTCGAAAACCGTAACGGACGCACGGCCGGCAAGCCGCCAGGCGATGCCGAGACCAACAATGCCCGCACCAATGATGGCAATCTGCGGGGTCTCGGCGCTGATTTGAGGGGTAGTGCGAGAAGTGTCGCTCATGCGGCTCCCTTCGCTGGTATGATCCAGACAGGTTCGACGGGTGTGATCTCAGCCGCCCCTGGGGGCGGCACCCCTGGCCGAACACTCATAATGGTCTCTTTCACGCCGACCTACAAGAGCGGAGCGGCGGCTCTTTGGCGGCTCTTTGGCGGCTCTTGGCCGCGCGCTCGCTGCTAATTCTTCCTGAGGGCCTGGGGAGCTCTATCGGGCGGCTCGATCGCAACCTTGGTCAGGCGCTTGGCCAAGGCGTCGAATTCCATCAATTGGTTAAGAAGCGGCTCCATCTTCTTCAAGGGGATCATATTCGGACCGTCGGAGGGTGCGCGGTCGGGATCTTCGTGTGTCTCAATGAAGAGACCGGCGACGCCGACGGCCACCGCCGCCCGCGCCAGCACCGGCACGAACTCGCGCTCGCCGCCGGAGGAAGTCCCCTTCCCTCCCGGTTGCTGCACCGAATGGGTCGCGTCAAAAATCATCGGTGCGCCGATCCGCGCCAGAATCGGCAACGCCCGCATGTCGGAGACGAGCGTGTTGTAGCCGAAGGAGACGCCACGCTCGGTGAGGAGCACGTTGCGGTTGCCGACGCCGGTGATCTTTTCCACCACATTGGCCATGTCCCAGGGCGCCAAAAACTGGCCCTTCTTGACGTTGACCACGCGGCCGGTCTTTGCCGCCGCAACGAGCAGGTCGGTCTGCCGGCAGAGGAAGGCCGGGATTTGCAGGATGTCGACGACCTCGGCGACGCGCGCGCACTGCGCGGCTTCGTGCACGTCGGTGATAACGGGCACGCCGAGCTCTTCGCGCAGCTCGGCAAAGATCGCGAGCGCCTTGTCGAGGCCGAGACCGCGCGCGCTCTTGGCGCTGGTGCGGTTCGCCTTGTCGAACGAGGTTTTGTAGACGAAGCCGATATCAAGCCGCACAGCGATGTCCTTGAGCGCGGACGCTGTTTCCAGCGCGTGGGCGCGGCTCTCGAGCGCGCAGGGCCCCGCGATCAAGGCGAGCGGCAAGGCATTGCCGAAGCGCACCTCACCGGCGATCACCACGGCATTCGGCTTTAGTGGGATCGGCTTCATCGGAGGGCGACCATGAAGCCCCCGGCCGGCGGGGTCAACTATCGCGTCGCGTGGGGCAGCGGCAGCCGCTCTAGCAAGACTGAAATGTCAATGCGCTTGGTGATGAAATCGTCGAGGCTGAATGGGCAGCCGACGGACAGCCCGGCGACACGTTGTTGTTGTGCCTCATCAACATAGAACATCAATCGCTCGCGTACGGAACGCCAAATCTCGTCGACTTCGATGCGCTGCCGCATTGAAGGCGCATAGCGGTCCAACATGTCGGAATGAAAGCCGGCAATTTCGCTCCGCCAGTGTCGCGCCGCCCTTGCGTCATCTTCCATAGCAAGTTTCATCAAATGCAGGAAAATCAGCCGAAGATAGCTCTTGACCGCAGCCAGTTCGGATCGCCCCACGCTCTCGATCTCCTCGGCGACATTCTCGATGTCAAGCTCATTTGGAAGATCGCGCCGCGTCGCGCCGAGCTTGCGGATGGCCGCAGCTTGCTGCTCGGACCACAGCAAAATATCATCGTCATAAAGCGTCGAGCCGCTCATCCCGATTCTCCGGCAGACGCTTCCCTCGCCGCTGTTCCGTCGCGTTGCGATCGCAAACGCTCCAGCAACGCAAGATCGTCAATGCGCTCCGCCAGCACATCATCGATGCTGAACGGGGATCTTGCGGAAAGCTCGGCAACGCGCTGCCGCTGTGCGCCGTCATAGGCGAGCATCAATTGCTCGCGAGCAGAGCGCCAGATCTTCTCGATATCGATACGCTGCCGCATCGAAGGGGCATAGCGCCCCATCATGTTAGCATGAAAGCCCACGATTTCGCCGCGCCAATGCGGCGCTGCTTCCGAGCCAGCTTCCGCAAGCAATTTGATCAAATGGAGCAAAATCAGCCTGATATAGCTTTCGACCGCCGCCACTTCCGATCGTCCCACGCTCTCGATCTCCTCGGCGACATTCTCGATGTCCAATTCGTTAGAAACATATCGCCGCGTCTCGCCAAGCCTACGGATTGCCGCGGCTTGCTGTTCAGACCACAGCAGAATATCGTCATCGTAGAGCGTGTTATCGTTCATGGCGTTGCTCCGACGAATATCCCCTCGCCGGTACTCTCCGCGTGTTTTCTATCACACCAGCCGGCTCTGCTCTACGGCCGCCCCGATGAAGGAGGCGAACAAGGGGTGCGGCGCGAACGGCCGCGATTTCAGTTCGGGATGGAACTGCACTCCGATGAACCAGGGGTGGTCGTCGTATTCGATGATCTCCGGCAACAGGCCGTCGGGCGACATGCCCGAAAAACGCATGCCGTGCTGGGCGAGGCGGTCCTTGTATACCGTGTTGACCTCGTAGCGATGCCGGTGGCGCTCCGAGATTTCCGTTGCGTGATAAATCTCTGCGACGCGGCTGCCGCGCTGCAGGACGGCCGGATAGGCGCCGAGGCGCATGGTGCCGCCGAGCTCGCTGCCGATGCCGCGCTTCTGCAATTCGTTACCTTTCATCCATTCGGTCATCAGGCCGACGACCGGCTCGGGCGTCGGTCCGAACTCGGTCGAGCTCGCCGCCTCGATGCCGCAGAGATGCCGCGTCGCCTCGATCACCGCCATCTGCATGCCGAAGCAGATGCCGAAATAGGGCACGTGGCGCTCGCGTGCGAACTGGGCGGCGCGCACCTTGCCTTCGGCGCCGCGCTGACCGAAGCCGCCGGGCACCAGAATGCCGTCGACGTGCTCGAGAAACGGCGCCGGATCCTCGTTCTCGAACACCTCGCTCTCGATCCAGTCGAGATTGACCTTGACCTTGTTGGCGATGCCGCCGTGGGAGAGCGCCTCGATCAGCGATTTATAGGCATCCTTCATGCCGGTATATTTGCCGACCACTGCGATGGTCACGTCACCTTCCGGATTGCGGACGCGCTCGTTGATGAAACGCCAGGTCGTGAGGTCGGGCTCGGGGGGCGTGTCGATGCCGAAGGCGGCAAGCACCTCGCCGTCCAGGCCGCCGGCATGATAGGCCTCCGGCACGGCGTAGACATTGTCGACGTCCCGGGCCTCGATCACGGCGCTTTCGCGTACATTGCAGAACAGTGCCAGCTTTCGCCGTTCAGAATTAGGTATGGGTCGATCCGTGCGGCAGAGCAGAAGATCAGGCTGAATACCGATGGCGCGCAGTTCGCGCACCGAATGCTGGGTCGGCTTGGTCTTGAGTTCGCCGGCCGAGGGGATGAATGGCATCAAAGTGAGATGGATATAGACCGCATGACGGCGCGGCAGGTCGTTGCCGAGCTGGCGGATGGCTTCGAAGAAGGGCAGGCCCTCGATGTCGCCCACGGTGCCGCCGATCTCCACCAGCACGAAGTCGAACCCCTCGTTGCCCTGGCGAATAAAATCCTTGATGGCGTTGGTGACGTGGGGAATGACCTGGATGGTGGCGCCGAGGTAGTCGCCGCGCCGCTCCTTCAAGAGAATCTCCTGGTAGATGCGGCCGGCGGTGATGTTGTCCGCCCGCGTCGCCGGACGGCCGGTAAAACGCTCGTAATGGCCTAGGTCGAGGTCGGTCTCGGCGCCGTCGTCGGTGACGAACACCTCGCCGTGCTGGTAGGGCGACATCGTGCCCGGGTCGACATTAAGGTAGGGATCGAGCTTGCGCAGGCGGACTTTGTAGCCGCGCGCCTGAAGGAGCGCGCCGAGCGCCGCCGACGCCAACCCTTTGCCGAGTGAGGAAACCACGCCGCCGGTGATGAAAATATACCGCGCCATGGGACTTAACCTTTAGCGCCGATCACCCGATTCGACGAGCGACTTTCGCGAATGGCTGCCGCGTGCGCACCAGGACAGCCGGAAAAAATGCGCAACTCCGGCATGTTAGGCTAGCTTCTTCATATGCCGCCGCAGCGGCCCTGGAAAACGGCCACAGGCCAGGCCGACGCGGGTCTTGGTCATTCGGCTAGCCCGGATATCTCACACATAATTGGCGCATCGGGGCGCCGAATCAGCGAAAGTTGTTTTGCGACAACTACTTT
>JAKAPE010000152.1 GCA_021811945.1 Pseudomonadota bacterium
TCCAGCCGTATCGGGGAAAACCCGCCGTACGGAATGATAGGGAGGATCGAGGAAACGTCGGCATCATTCGAAGCCCGGTCCGCGCCTCGATCCTACCCGACTCCTGGCCGTTCAATCCCGATTCGCCGATCCAAACCGCAAGCTCGGCAAATTGCCCGTCGTCCATGTTCTACTCGTCGCTCGGGCGAAGACCCGAATCGCAAAGGGCCGGGTCGGAAGGTGCAAACACCGCCGCCTCCACAACGGCAAAATTAACACGCTCAGCCGTCGATATGAAGCAGCCGACACCGCAGGCGTTTCGCCGATGGGCCGGACGCCGGCTCGCAATGACGCCGCAGGAAAGTCGATCAACCCAGAGCTGGTATTATCACGCGGGCGGTAGCCCGAAAGGCGTGGTCGGAGCCTTTTTCAGATCACCGCCGGCGAGCACGGCATCCTGGCTGAAAACCGCCGACGGCAGGTCGAGTGCCCGCTCGCGGTCGTCGCGCCGCGGCGCGATGACGGAATGGCGCCGCAGATATCCGTCCAGCGCCTGATGGATGGACAGCGGCAGAATTTGCGCGTCGTGCGAGCCGCGATGCCGGCAGATCACGTCAATGGGTTCGCCTTCGCGTTCGCATCCGGCGATGGTGTAGTGCCTGTTCGCTTCCACTTCGCGGCCTTCCACCTTGATCGACACGATCCTTTGCCCGTTCGCGGCCCGCGCGTCGAAGGTGAACGTCATTCCGGAGGCGCGCGGTCCCCATCCGCCGTTGAGCTTCATCGGATTTTTCGCGTAGACCATCTCCAGCTCGCGTTCCAGATAGTCCTTGAGTTCCCTGCCGGTTATCCAGCCGCGCTTCATGCGCGCATCCATCGGCAACAGGTTCCACAGGTCCGCTTCGGTCACCGCCTCCGGCACGACCGGCACGCCGAAGCGAAAGCCGTTGGTAAAGCCGATGTCGGCTTGCGCCATCTCGCGCACCGCGTCGGCGATGAAATCGTCGGCCGTGGTTTCAAAGAGGTCATAGCGCATGAGGACGGTCTCGGTGCGGCCGGCAGTGATCGCCATGCGCGCGCGGTGCGGCGCCAGTGATTTGTCGACCAGCGCCTTGACTCCGGCGTCCTCGTCATAGTGGCTTGCCAGGATCGGAATGAGCCGGTACGCGTGGGCAGCGACGCCGCCGCCGGGCTTGAGCACGAGATCAAGCCGGCCGAGGAACGAGCCGAACGAACCCGGCTCGACGACGATGACATTGTCTTCGAGGATGGGCCACGCCGTGCGCTCATGGGTGTGGCCGGAGAGCACAACGTCGAACTCCGGCGTCGTGCGCGCGATCTCGCGGGCGATCGAGAGACCAGTATGGGTGAGCGCGACCACCACGTCGGGCTTTTCACGTTCGCGCAACGTCTTGACGAAATCGCGCAGGCCGGCGATGCGGCTCGTATCCATGCCGCGGAATTCCGCCGGCGGCTGCCGTTCGCTGGCGCCGATATCGGTGACGCCGACGACGGCGATCTTCACGCCCTGGCGATCGAGGGTGATCGCGGGCGCGAACAGGCGGTTGCCGGTGGCCTTGTCGTGAAAATTGTAACACGCGACCGGGCAGTTGAGCCGCGCCATAGTCTGTTTGAAGATTTCCGGTCCGTAGGCGGGCTCCCAATTGCCGGGGGTGAAAACGTCGATGCCGAGCGCATTGAGTGGCTCGAGGATCACGTTGCCCTGCGACCAAGCGGCGGGACCGGAGCCCTGGAACTCGTCGCCGCCGTCGAGCAGCAAGCAGGCTCCTTCGCAGTGTGCGCGCGCGCGCTCGATCGCCGTCTTTAGGCGGGCGTAGCCGCCCATCATCTGGAATTCGGGCTTCGCCCCCGGCAGATATTCGGGATGCGTTTCGAGTTGCGCATGCGTATCGGTGAAATGCAGAAGCGTCAGCCGTTTGCCGGCATTCCTGCGAACCGCCGGCGCGGCTGTGGCGGCAACGTCCCCAGCCGAAATGCCGGAGCCGATGGCCGCCAGACCCGCCGCGGCGACGAATTCTCTGCGCGTCCAACCCTTGTGTGTCCGAGTGTTAGTCATTGTCCTCACTTCCCAACGTGATAGCGATTTATGCCAACGGCTTGTCGCTATGGCTCAGAAGCTGAGCTGATAAACGGCAACAGGTTCTGTCGTCTTTCTAGGCCCAGAGATCATCGCTCCTCGGCGATTACAGCCGAGAACTTGCGGCCGTCCACGTCCGTCAGGCGCACAAACTTCGCGCCTTTGACGCCGGGCGCCACCGGCGGCAGCGTCACCGTCGCGGCAGCGCCCATTTTCGCCCTGATGCCGAAGGGCCCCGCGGCGAACTTGTTGTACGCATAGTCGTTGGCGAACGCGGTCTTCGGCAGCTTGGACAATGCGGCGGCGTCCCAATGCGCGACCGAGTGTCCGTCGCCGTCAATGAGATCGGCGGCGACCACGTGTGCCGGAGCCTCGGGCGTGCCGCCGTCAAGATAGACGTGGAAGCGAACGCCGCCGCCGGGCAACAGCACGGCCTTGGCGAGCGTCAGATGATGCTTGGTCGCGCTGACCGGCCCGCTGTGAAACGGCGTCACCACCGAGCCGCGGTAATAGCTGTAGGTGCCGACATCGTAGACGGCAACGAAGGCGAACATGGCGAGCGCCAGGTTGCGGAAGCCGTGGCGACCCATCTCCGGCAGCGGCAGGCTTCCCGCCGTCCAGCGAAACCAAGCGCTGTCGGCGAGCGCCGGCTTGCGCCGCAAGCGCACGTTGTCGAGCGAATAGGCGCTGCCGCCAGCCAACATCAGCGTCGCACCCATGGCCAGATTGGCGGCCGCCATGGTCCACTCGTCGATGCAGGTCGCGCCTTGCCAGCCGAACATCGCCATCAGCACTGCGGCAAGCCCCATCGACACCAGCGCCGAAAGCCGGGTCAGCAATCCCGCGATCAGCATGGCGCCGAACACGAGCTCCACGGCGCTGAACAGGATGATGCCGGCATAGAGCAGATAAAAGTGCTGCAGCATGTAGCTGATGATGTGATCGGCGCCGAACAACGCTCCCGGCATCGCGGTCTGGAATTTGTTCGCCATCCAGGTCGGCATATGCGGATCGAGCTTCGACGGCGCATAGATGAAGCGGCGCGAACCGCCGCCCCAATAGATGAATCCTTGGATGAAGCGGACGGGCAGCATCGACAAGCCCGCGATCCACCACAGCCGCTGCGCCTCGGTCATGCCGCGCGTGTTTTCGCCGATGCCGTTGAAGGTGATGGCGGACATGGGCGCCTCCTTAAATAAAGACGACTGCCAGGGTGGGCTCACTTGCCGGCGTAGGGCTCGAAGCCGTAGCGCTCGAAGATCGCGAGCGCCGGCTTGGAGCGGATAAAGGCAAGCCACAACTTCGCGGCTTGCGGGTGCGCGGCTCCCTGCACCATGGCGCCGCCGTAGATCGCTCTGCTGTTCTGGGCGCCGGAAATATCGACATGGCTGATCGGGTGCCCGACCTGCTCCTGGAACAGCGCCTCGGATTTCCAGGTCACGCCGGCATCGCCCCGCCCTTGCATCAAAAAGAGCGGCGTCTGCCGGTGGTGAATGTGGGCGAGAATCGTGGTGCCGTCGGCAATTTTGGTCTTGTAGACCGCGTCGTTGAGCTTGTCGCCGCCGGCCCTGCGCAGCGTCGCCTCGATCTGCCGGGCAATGCCTTCGAACGCAGGATTGGGCATGACCAAGCGAATTTTCGGCTTGGCCAGATCGGCCAGACCCGTCACGTGGGCGGGATTTCCCGCCGGCACCATGATGGTCAGGATGTTGGTGACATAGGGAACGGCCGGCGGCTCCAACGAGCCGGAGCCGATCAAGGATTTAACTCGCTTGAGCCCGGCAAAGTACGCATCGGGCTTGGCCGTCCAGGTCATGTTGCCTGACGTTATCGTGCCCCCGGCGCGCATCTGCTTGGCCAGAAGGCCGGGCGGAATCGTCTCCCAATAGAGCCGGCCTTTGTAGGCGGGGTGCTCGCGCTCGAACTCGGCGACCAGCGGCGCCATGGCAAAGTAGTAGTTGCCGCCCACGTAGAGAACGAGCTTGGGATTCATCACGTCGCCGTGGAAATCGGCGAGGCCGTCGACTTCCGGCACCGTGAACGCCAACCCGCGATCGATCGCATCGTTGTTCTTGCCATGCTGCCAGGGCGGGAAAATATCGGGAGGACCGCCAGCCGCGACGGCGAATGATGGCAGCACCAGCGCCGCGAGGCTGGCGGCGATGAAGGCAATGCGGCGGAATTCTTGTGCGAGCATAGTCATCTCGGTTAGACGAGATAATGGAAGCCGGCCGCCTGCAGTTCCGGCAGCGTGGCGACGATTCCGGGGGTCAGCACGACGCCTTCGACCAGATGATTGGTCAATTCCGCCGCCAGCGCTTCGGCCGAATGATTGTCGGGGTTTACGTTCTTCTTGATCAGTTTTTCGGCCAGCTCCCAGATGGCGATGTGGCAGGCCAGGAAGACCACGCCCCTGTCCTGCAACGCCGGAATCGTATTTCCCGCCGGCCCGAAAATGCTCTTCGGATCTTCGGGGTCTGTGCCCGCGGCGTGTTTGCGCACGATCAGCGTGTTCGCCTTGTTAGCCCCGACCCACGCCAAAAATTTGCCGCGGGTGAGGTCGGCAAGTTTATATTTGTCCCACATTTCCTGATCGTAGAGCGCGAGCTGAGCCGGACCGTGGGTGGCGGAGACGATGAGGAAATCCGAATGGTGGAAGGAGAATACCTGCGCGTTGAGCGCATTACGCATGCCGTTCATCCACGGCCCGTCGATTTGCGTGTTGTCCCAGACCTGCTTGCGGCCTTTGTAGGCCAGCACCCCGTTAAGCGCTTCGTCGTCCCACAATGACGGATGATCGAGGATCATCGGTACCGACTTGAAATCGCGCCGCCGCGGCGCCTTGCGCAGGCGCACGGCGAACTCCGCCAAGCCGTTGTCGGCCGGCTTGGCGGCGGCCTCCGCCTGCGCAGGCGCGGCAGAAGACGCTCCGGCCATTGTGAACGCCGCCGCGCCGATGGCGAGAAGCGTGGTCCTTCGATTGGTGTCCACCGACATGACGTTTCCTCCGCTGTTGTTGCAGACGCCCGCGTTGCCGGGGACTGCGCAGTTTGTCGGCCCGCGAATAACCCATGCACGAATTAGAATATGTTTCCTTGGCACGCAAGAAGCCGCTTGGTCACGCTTTCGGCATCACGCAACTTCGGCAGCGGCGCGCCTCTGCAGAGCCGCGTCGATCACCTGGCGAAAATCGCCGGCGCTCAGGCTGAGGAAGTCGGTGGCGGTGCGCGCGAAAAAGTCATCGACCGCCGCTCCCGCCTCAGCGACGTTGAGGCCGCGCAGTGCCGCCTCGAGATCGAATACCACGCGCGGCGGCGTGATGAAGAAATCTCCGGTGATCAGTGCTTCGCGAATGCGGTCGCGGCGCGGCCCTTCGAGGCGGATATCGGCGCGTACGGTGCCGCCGCGACCGGTCAGCGCCGCGCTAACGAAAGCATCGTCCGTCGGCGGCGCATCGAGCATGGCGACGTAGGCGTCGGTGCCGATCTCCTCGCGGAAGGCGCGCTCGGCGCGTTCCTCCTCGTCGCTGGTGATCGGGCCCCATCGCGGCGTGATGCCGAGGCCTTCGGTAAAACCGGCCACGAGGCCGTCGTAGACCGTTTGGAGATCGGGCACTCGGCCCAAGATCTCGCGCATGGTGACGACGCGTTGCGCCGCCGAATCGATGCCACGCTTGGCGAGCTTTTCCGCCGGCACGTTGAGGCAGGCCAGCATTTTTGTCGGATCGAAATCGATGAGCAGCGTGCCCTGGTAGAAGATCAGGTCGCCGTCGAAGAAACCGCCGGTGCCGCTGATCTTGCGCCCGTCGACCTCGATGTCGTTGCGCGGTCGATAGCGCGCCGGAACGCCAAGCTTTCGCAGGCCGAGCGCCGCGGCCTCGCAGATCGCCCGCGTCACCTCGGCGAGGTCGGTGAGCCCCAGAGTGGCGCGGTCGAACACCAGCTCCCAGCCGATCTGCCCCTCGTCGAAATAAAGGCCGCCGCCGCCGGTGATGCGGCGCACGGTCTCGATGCCGTGCGCCCGGCAGTAGTCGAGCTTGATCTCCTGGCTGAGGAATTGATGGATGCCGATCAGCGCGCAGGGGCGAAAACGCAAGAAACGGATGGTATCGGAGATTTCGTTTTCCCGCCGCGCCTCGATGAGTGCCTGGTCGAAGGCGATGTTTTCCCGCCCGCCGCGCAGGCCAGTGGCAATGACGCGGAACGGCTTGTCGCTTTTGCCCGCTTTGTCCTTCATATTTCTCACAGCCGTGCTGTTGCTTCCGCTACTGTTTCATTCGCCTGCTTCATCCGCTCATCCCGCGTAAGCGGGAATCCAATTCGCACGGCGGCACGGCGAAGAACCGCTGGATCCCCGCTTGCGCGGGGAAGAGCGGATTGTCGTGCTGGTCTGGTTTCATCGCAGCTCGCCGCTTTGACACCCGCACCCATCCGCCATGCCGGCGTCGAGCTGCCGGCGCATCTTGCGGATGTCGCTGCGGTTCAATTTGAACGGGTAGGATGCGATGTCGCGCGGCGGGGAATCGCCGTAAGGGCGGTCGCAGGCGGAAATGTCGCGGGCCTCCTTGCCGGGACAGCCGGAGGTACGGAAGGCGACGCCGGCATCGATCACGGCATCGATCTCGTCCTGCGGCAGGCCGAAATCGATGAGGGTGCCGCTTTCGTCGAAGCGCATCTTTTCGAGGCGGTGGCCGCGGTAGTCGATGAGATAGCGCGCGATCTGTATGCGCCGCCATTGCGGCCGCGGCACCGCCGGCAGATGGTCCATCAGCGACCCGCGCTCGGGGAAGAAAGCGAACATATGGCTGTGGCCGCCGAGATCGCGGATCTTCTGCACCTGGGTGAGCACGTCGCGGTCACTTTCGCCCATGCCGACAATCAGGTGCGCACCGAAGTGCTCGGGCCCGAAAATGTCGGCCGCAGCGTGCAGGATTTCCCAATATTTTGCCCAACTGTGCGGCGACTGCACGCCACGCCCGCGCGTGCGGTCGAATATCTCGCGGTTGCAGGCATCGAGGGCAACGGTGAAAATATCGGCGCCGAGGTCTTTGAGCTCCTGCACATCCTGCCGCGTCATCGTGGTCGGATTTGACAGGATCGATACCGGAATGTGTTTCAACCGCTCGACCCATTTTTTCAGCACTACGCGCGTGTCTTCGTCGGAGCACGGATGCGTGATCATGCTGATGCACATGCGGTGAAAGCGCCCGCCGTCGCCGCCGGCGGCGACGATGTCGAGCACTTCTTCGTAAGGCACCGCGGGCCAATCGACGCGAATGAAATTGCGGTCGGCATAATTACGCTCCGCTTCGCGATGGCGGGCGAGGCCGCAATAGGCGCAGTTGGCGCGGCAGCCTTCGGGATAGGTGAGAAGCAGATTGAGGCACCGCGTGCACGCGGTGCGATGCATGGCGCCGTTCATCACACCCAGCGTGATCGCCGCCGCCATCGACATCTGCACGTATTGCGGCGAGCGCATGTTGGGCGTGAGGAAACTGTAATTGGGTCGATAGACGCCCTCCGGGCGCATATCCCGCACTTTCACCCGCGCGCCGTTCCTGGCTTCGACCGGCACCGAAGCCGGCGCCCGCGGCTGCATGGTCGTGGCGTCGTTAAAGACGCGCGGAGCCTCGCCGAGAAAATCCGGGACCGAACTGCGGGGCATTTCGCGACAGCTCATGGAAAGCTCCTTTCGCGCTTGCGGCGGGAATTCCCGATCACGCGGCCCAATAATGCGGCGAGGCGATCCAACCGTCGCGCAAAGCGCGCGCGTCTGGCCGACGACCGACTGCGTAGTGCGCCAGCACTTCGCGGCGCCGGCGCAGCGCGCGGCCAAGCGCCGCATCAAAAATATCGCCGAGCTCCTCTTCGTAATCATCGAGCGCAGCGGCCGCGCCGCCGACGAAATCCGCCGCGGCACGCCCGGCGAGCGTGCCAGACTGTACAGCCGCGGCGATGCCGGCGCCGGTCACGGGATTGGTGAGGCCCGCCGCGTCACCTGCCAGCAGCACCGCAGTCGGCCCAAGTCGGCCGACCGAACGCAACCGGCCGCCGACGGGAATGGCGCCGCCGGTGAGCGCGAACACCCGGGTGCCGATGCGGCGCTGCCGTGCCAGCTCGCTGCAAAGCGCCGCCAGCAACGGCTTGAGCAGCCCTCGTGCGGCGGACGCGACGCCGAGACCGACATTGGCGACGGCGCCCTTAGGAAACAGCCAACCGTAGCCGCCTCGAAAATCGGCGCTGAGAAAAATGTCGGTCGCATCATGCGGCAGCACCAAGGGTGCGCTCACCTGGCGCGTTTCGACGAGGTCGCGGTTGATTGCTCCGATCGCCCAACCGACCCGGGAACGCGGACCGTCGGCACCGATCAGCACCCGCGGGCGCAAGCTCCCGTCGGCCGATGTCCGCACTGTGCCGTCGCGATCAATTGACAACACGGTTTCGCCGTAGCGGCACTCGGCGCCGTTCAAGGCCGCTTCCTGCGCCAGCATGCGGTCGAACGCGGCGCGATCGATCATGAGGCCGCGGAAATCCGCAGTCACTTCCGGCGGGCCATCTTCGATGAAGGTCAGCATGCGCGTCACAGTCTGCGTGGTCACCGTGCGCGCGGCGGGCACATCGCGCTCGATCGGTTCGGGTACGAACTCCGCGCATTGCGCCGGGGTGCCCGCCGTCTGCCGCCGTTCCAAGGCGATAACGCCGAGACCGGCCGCCGCTGCGACCGCCGCGGCCCGGCTGCCTGCCGGTCCAAGTCCCACCACCAACACGTCCGGCATTTCGATCGGCATGGCTCTCTTGACCGTTCTCACGCAGCGCAAGCGCGCCGGCCGGCGAGACCGTCGAGCGCGATCGAGCAACAGGCATGCTCTTGCTCGATGGGGCGGCCGATGGCTCGGGCGAGCGCTACGACGCCTTCGCCGGGATAGGCAATGCCGTCGAATCCGGCCATCACCGCATAGGCGTCGGTGACGAGCTTATGACGGCCGGGCGGGCGGATACAGCCGAGTTGCACCGGAGCGTGGCGGATGCGGCGGCGGGCGGCGACGAGGATCCGGGCGACATCGTCGGTGGAAACGGTGGCAAATGGCTTCTCCGCCGGCGCGTAGATGGGGCTGACTACCACCAGCACCAGAGCCGCCACCGGATAGCGCGCGACGATGTCGAGGGCGTTCTCCTCGCCGAGGAGGCGCCCATAGTGCAACCCGATCACGACATGCGGGACGACCTCCATCGAGGTCGCCGTGAGCGCGGCGAGCGTCGCTTCGACGTCGGCAACCGGGCGGTCGAGATGATAGACGTCGCGGATCGTCTCCTGCGCGCCGATCACGTCAGTCATGGCGACATCGATTCCGGCCGCGGCCATGCGCTTCGCCCGCAGCGCGTCGAGCAATGCCGTATGCGCGGCGATGCGCAGATAGGGAAACTCGCGCTTGAGCTTCTCGATGGTCGGATAGTAACGCTCGTAGGGCACCTCGTTGCGGCGATTGGAGCCTCCAGACAGAAGGAACCCGCGTAAATCCTTGATGGCAATGAGGTCGCGGACCTTGCGTTCGAGTTCCGCGGGGCTCGTCGCCGCGATCATCGGTTCAAGGATTTTTGCCTGGCAATGATCGCAGTTGAGGGCACAAGCGCCGCCGGTGATGGAGAACGCCGGGAAGCTTGCCTTGCCGCAGCCTTTCAGCTCCTCGCTCGCATAGGCGCGGAACGTCGGCGTAAAAAACCGCAGGGTCCCGAGCGGGCTTTCCTGCGCCGCCGCCTCCAGCGCATCCACGAGCGCACGATCGAATGGCAGTTCATCGAACGGCTCGATCTGGCGCAGGATATCGAACCAGGCCATCTCTTCTCCTTGTGCTCCTCCGGTTTTGTCACATGCAAAAAACTATATATGTATTCGGAAGCCCGCGCTAGCGTCCCCGCCACGGCGTGGCGCAACCCGAGACCGAGGCTCCATCGGCCGAGCGATCATACATCACAATAAGAACATGAAAACATTATGCGTCCTTCAGCACGTCGAAGCGGAATATCTCGGTTTGATCGAGGATCATTTTGAGGGCCGCAATATTCGCTTCCGCTATTGCCGGCCGTTCACGTCGGGCGCCGCCGTTCCGGCGGACACTGAGGACAATGACGGCTTGGTGCTGCTGGGCGCCGGACCGCTGGGTATCGTCAGCGGCCACTTGATGCCGAGCCTCGGCGCGGAATTGCGTCTCACGCGAAGCTTTCTCGATCGCGGATTGCCGGTCATCGGCATCGGGGTCGGCGCCTGCATTCTCAGCACAGCGGCGGGCGGCGGCGCCGAGGAGGCGCCGCTGCGTTTCGTCCTCGAAATGGCTCGGCGCATCGTGCCCGATGCGCTGGGCGGCCATTTGCCGCAAACTTTTCCCCTCGGGGTCTATATGCGCGACCGCCCGGTATTGCCTGCTGGGGCCAAAGTTCTTGCCGTCGACGCGCGCGGCGGACCAGTTGTTTTTCAATGGCGCGACAACTGTCTGGGTTTTCTCGGCCATCCCGGCATTAAGTCGGCGATGATCGAGGACCTGATCATGGACTCCGACGAAGTGCCTGAGGGCACGGCGGAAACGCTCGCCAGCCTGCGCGCGGCGCAAGGCGTCATCGCCGCCGCGCTTGCCGCGATCATGGTCGGCCTTGTGGATCTGACGCGTTTGATGGAACTCTCTGTCTAAGACCTCATTGGTGGATAGTATTTTATTTCGGTCGGGAAACGGCTTTCACTTTTGCGTCATACCGCTTGCGCATAGACCCGGCCCTATGGCATTCATTCAAAGAAAGATCG
>JAKAPE010000153.1 GCA_021811945.1 Pseudomonadota bacterium
TCTAGGTACTTTGGCTAAACCGGCCGCCGCCGACGGCTCCAGGCCCAATCGCTCCGCGCGAAATCGCTCAGTCGTTCTCGCGAGCGTATTTGCCGCAGTCGGCGCCCAGCCATTTCGCATGCATGACTTGCTTCATGGTCAGCGTGCGCTCGCCGCCGCTGATCGTTACGTTGATGGTGCCGTTGACCGTCACCGGATCGGGCGCCTTGAAGTGAATGTGGGCGCTGAAATGCTTGCTTCCGCCACCGGTGCATTCCTCGCGCACATCCATGGTCGACGCGGTGCTCGACACGATCGTCCGCGTGCATTTGCGCTCGGCGTTGCTCTTACCGGTATCGAACCCGCGCTGCAGCCTCTTCTTGGTCAGGCATGATTTATCAACGCGCGGCGCATTGCCGTGCGCCACTGCGGCGGCCATGGCTTTTTCGAACTGGACGCGCTGTTGCGGCGTCATGCGGGCCAGCACCTCTGCGGGGATGGGCGGCACTCCGCTATTCTGGTCGGAAGTGGTGGTCTCCCACAGGCCGGGCCTTACATTCAGGGTTACGGGTTGGGCTTGGCAAACCGGTACGCACAAACAAGCGCCAGCGCCGCCAGCCAGCGCGGCGAAAAGAACGCGCGTTTTCAACATGGATGGCTCCCCAATCGATCGGGCCTGACCCCGATTTAACGGGATGGCTGCCCCGATCAGTGCGCGCCATTATAAGCGACCGTTGCCGGCTGTCGATGGCGTTTTGGGCGCGAAATTGCCGGGCCAAGCCAGGTCGAGCCCGGATATGACGACGAGCAGTGTCATTTAGCCACGCAGTTCTCGAACCCCCGGCGGATTTTCTCCTCCGGCAGATTGCGACCGATAAAGATGATGCGGCTTGAGCGCGGCTCGCCGTCGCGCCACGGCCGCTGATGGTCGCCGTCCAGGATCATGTGCACGCCTTGAAAGACGAAGCGCTCCTCGTCGTTTGCGAAGGCGAGAATGCCCTTGGAGCGCAAAATGTTCGGGCCCTCTTTCTGCACCAGATCCTGCACCCAGGGGAAGAATTTGTCCGGATCGAGCGGCCTGTCGCTCTTGAGCGACACCGACTGCATCTCCTCGTCGTGATAGTGCTTGAGGCCGTGATGGCGGCGGCGGTCGCCATGGTCATGGTGGTCATGGCCGTCACCGTGATGGTGGTCATGGTCGTCATCGTCGTGGCCGTCGCCGTGCAGAAATTCGGGTTCGAGATCGAGGATGCGGTCGAGATCGAAGGCGTTGCGGCCCAGAACTTCCTTGAGCGGAATCTGCGCGCGCTCGGTCTTGTGCACCTTGGCGTAGGGATTGATGCCGCGGATGCGCGCCTCCACCTCGCCGAGCTCTTGCGGCGAAACGAGATCGGTCTTGTTGATCAAGATTACGTCGGCGAAAGCGATCTGGCTCTTCGCTTCCGGCGCGTCCGTGAGCCGATCGTTGAGCCATTTGGCGTCGGTGACCGCAACTACCGCATCGAGCCGCGTCTTGCGGCCAACGTTCTCGTCGAGAAAGAAGGTCTGCGCCACCGGTGCCGGATCGGCGAGGCCTGTCGTCTCGACGATGACGGCGTCGAACCTGCCCTTGCGCCGCATCAGCCCGTCGAGGATGCGCACGAGGTCGCCGCGCACGGTGCAGCAGATGCAGCCGTTGTTCATCTCGAACACTTCCTCGTCGGCGTTGACAACGAGGTCGTTGTCGATACCGACCTCGCCGAATTCGTTGACGATGACGGCGTATTTCCTGCCGTGCGGCTCGGAAAGAATGCGGTTGAGCAACGTGGTCTTGCCGGCGCCGAGATAGCCGGTAAGCACCGTGACCGGGATTTTCTCGGAAACGACTTGTTCGGACATGCAGGCCCTCCTCGGCGGCTATATAAGCCGTCCGGCGGTGCGCCAAAACCCCGACGTTATTGCGGGACGTGTCGAAAGGCCCGCATTCGAAGCTGCCATTGGCGTTGATCCACGGCGACGCTCGCACGATCGCTCGCCGGCTCGGCAAAGGATGGTCCCTAACAGGCTCAACAAGCCGGGCCGGCCGATGTTGCAAGCCAAATGTTATAATATTACATTTGGTGCTATTGATTTTCCACGCAAAATGAAAAGGCGGCGCCATGAAGTTGCGCATCGGGCGGACGGCGACGCTGGTTCTCATGATGACGACGCTCGCCGGCGCACGCGCCCCGGATGGTCGGATTACCGTAGTGGCGGCGGAGAATTTTTATGGCAACGTCGCGCGGCAGATCGGCGGCGGCCGGGTCGCCGTCGCCAGCATCTTGCGCAACCGGGACCAGGATCCGCATCTGTTCGAAGCGTCGCCCGCCGTCGTGCGCGAGATCGCCGCCGCGCAAATCGTCGTTTACAACGGCGCCGGCTACGACCCGTGGATGACCAAAGTGCTGCGGGTGGCGCCCAGGCGCGGACGCAGCGTGATCGTCGCCGCGGACCTCATGCATGAGAAGGAAACCGGCAATCCTCACCTTTGGTACGATCCGGCGACGATGCTGGCGGTCGCCAAGGCGCTCGCCGCCGCGCTTGCCGCGGCCGATCCCGCCCACAAGCGCGACTACGCGGCGCGGCTGCAAACCTTCGTCGTCTCGCTGGCGCCGCTCAACAAAAAAATCGCCGCCATCCGCAGCAAATATGCCGGCGCCGCGGTGACGGCGAGCGAGCCGATCGCCGGCTACATGGCGTCGGCGCTGAAGCTCAGAATGCGCAACCGGCGTTTCCAGCGCGCCATCATGAACGGCACCGAGCCGAGCGCCAGCGACATCGCCGCCTTCGAGCGCGACCTTAAAACGCACAAGGTCCGCATCATGTTCTACAACAAGCAGGCTTCCGATAACGTCGTGCAGCGTCTCCTCGCTGTCGCGCGCGCCGAGCATGTCCCTGTCGTCGGCGTGACCGAAACCTCTCCGCTCGGCATGTCGTACCAGAACTGGATGTCGGCCGAACTTGACGAAACGGCGAAAGCTTTGGCTGGGTCCTCGTCATGAACGTCATCGAACTCGACCGCGTGACGATCGCGATCGGCGCCCGCAACGTCCTTGCCGAGGCGAGCTTCGCCATCCAACGCGGCGAATTCATCGGCGTGCTCGGCCCCAACGGCGCCGGCAAGACGACGCTGATGCGCGCCATCCTCGGCCTCATCCCGCCGAACGCAGGAGCGCTGCGCGTATTCGGCCGCCCGCCGCGACGCGGCGATGCGGCCATCGGCTACCTGCCGCAAGTGCGCACGGTGCTGCCGGATATGCGCGTGTGCGGCTTCGATTTCATCGCCAGCTCTGTCAACGGCGACCGCTGGGGTGTGCCGTGGATCACGCGCGCCGACCGCAAGATGATCGATGCCATGCTGGCAGCAGTAGGCGGTCGCGACTTGGCGAAACGCCCGTTGGCGGAAATGTCCGGCGGCGAACGCCAGCGGCTCTTGCTGGCGCAGGCGCTGTTTGGCGAGCCGCGCCTCCTGCTGCTCGACGAACCGCTGATCGGTCTCGACTACCGCTATCAGGAGGCAGTCATCGATCTCGTTCGCCGCTTCGCCCGCGAGCGCGGCATCACGGTGTTGGTCAGCGCCCACGAGATCAATCAGCTCATCGGCGCGCTCGACCGCGTGCTCTATCTCGGCAATGTTCACGCTGCGCTGGGGACCGTGGCGGAAGTGGTGACGGCGCCGGTGCTCTCGCGTCTGTATGGCGCCGACATCAACGTGGTGCACGCGAACGGCCAAATTTTCGTGCTCTCGCGCGGGCGCAATGTCGAACACGCCGACCATTTGCACGACGAGGATCACGATCACAATCATCGGCATGAGCGTCACCGCCATGCTTGACTACGACTTCATGCGCAACGCCTTCGCCGCCGCCGGCATCGCCGCCGTCGTTTCCGGGCTGGTGGGCTATTTCTTGGTGCTGCGCGCCCAGACCTTTGCGGGTCACGCGCTCGGCCATATCGGCTTTGCCGGAGCGACCGGCGCGGTCCTCGTCGGCATGGCGCCGATCTGGGGACTGGTCGGATTCACCGTCCTGGCCGGGGTTGGCATGGGGCTCCTTGGCGAGCGCATCAGCGGCCGCGATGTCGCCGTCGGCGTGGTGCTGGCCTTGGCGCTGGGCTTCGGGATTCTCTTCTTGCATTACTATACCGCCTTCGCCACGCAGGTGACGACGCTCCTGTTCGGCAACGTGCTCGCGGTCGACCGCTCGATGATCGCAACCCTCGTCGAACTCGGCGCGGTCACGCTCGCCGGCCTTGCGGCGATCATGCGGCCGCTGATCTTCGCCAGCCTGCAGCCGGAACTGGCCGAAGCCAAAGGCGTGCCGCTGCGGTTCGTCTCCACCGCCTTTCTTGCGATCGTGGCGCTGGCCGTGGCGCAAAGTGTTGAGATCGTCGGCATTCTTCTGGTGTTCAGCCTCATGGTCGGACCTCCGGCTGCGGCGCAGCGGCTGGCGAGCGGGCTGTGGAGCGCCATGGCGCTCTCGGCTGGCCTGGCGCTGGCCGAGGCCTGGCTCGGCATCGCCGTCGCCTATTACACCGATTGGCCGGTCAGCTTCTGCATCGCCGCGCTCAGCGCAGCCGGCTATTTCGCCGTGCATTTCATGCCGCGGCGCTCCCGCCCAGGGGCAGGTGGTCTGGCTGAAGAAGAGCGGACGGTTTCGCCATCATGAGTCGGTGGTCGTTCAGCGGTCGTTCTTGCCAATGCTGCCGCCGGGCGCCATTTTCGCGGACGGTTAAAACCCAGAAGCGAATTAGGAAGAGATGAGCGAGCAAAAACCCGGCGTCGTCTGTGTCGGAGAAGTCCTGATCGAACTCAGGCGGCGCGCCGATGACCGGTTCGTGCTCGGCTGCGGCGGCGACACCTTCAACACCGCCGTCTACCTGGCGCGCGCCGGCGTCCACGCGGCCTTCGCCACGGCGATCGGCGACGATGCCTTGTCCGACAGCATCATGGCGCTGGCGGCAGCCGAAGGCATTTCCGGACAGGCCGTCTTGCGCGTTCCCGGCCGGCTGCCGGGGCTTTGCCTGGTCGACAACGGCCCGGCCGGAGAGCGGAGTTTTCGCTATTGGCGCGAGGGCGCCCCGGCGCGCGAACTCTTCGAGCTTCCCGACTGGACGCGTGTCGCCGAAAGCCTGATGTCGGCGCGGCTTGTCTATTTCTCCGGCATAACCTTGTCGCTTTATTCGAACAACGGCCTCGGCCGCTTTCTTGCCGTGCTCGAAGCCGCGCGTCAGCGGGGCGTGAAGGTGGCGTTCGACGGCAATTTCCGGCCGCGCGACTGGAAGGGGGAACTGGCGCGCACGCGCACCGTCCTCGTCGAGACACTCAAGCGCGTCGACATCACGCTGCCGACCTTCGACGACGAGGCCATACTTTGGGGCGACCCCTCCCCGCAGGCCACCGTCGCCCGCTTGCAAGCGTTCGGCATCGGCGAGATCGTCGTCAAGAACGGCCCCAACAGCGCGCTGGTCGCCGCCGCGGGCGTCGAGGAATTCGTTCCGGTGCCGGAGGTGGTAGTGCCGGTCGACACCACTGCGGCCGGCGATGGTTTTAATGCCGGCTACCTCGCCGCGCGGCTCGCCGGCCAGGGGCCGGTGCTCGCTGCGGGCGCCGCCCATCGGCTCGCCGGCGAGGTGATCCGCCATCACGGCGCGCTGATGCCGCGCGCGGCTGCCGCCATGCATTAAGCGAAGAGCGACAACAATATGTAAATGTTATTTACATTGACATCGGGGCCGGTTATACGTCAGTCGCATTCGGTCCAGACAATGCTATCGCTTGCTCGGAGCAGGCCATGCCGGAAGTCCTGCGCTCGCGGCGCTTCATCGCGCTCTCGGCGATCGTGCTGCTGCTCGTCATCGATGCCGGGCGCTCGCTGATCGGGCACTTCGGCTATCAGACGCCGGCGGCGATCTGGCATCCTGATCCAAAGGTCTACGCGGACATGGCCTGGCCGCCGTCGGCGAATGTGCCGGCGAACGCCACGCATGCGCAGCGCGTCTATCTGGAAAAATGCGCCTTCTGTCACGGGCAGGATGGCCGCGGCAACGGCACCGCGGCGCCGTCGATGATTCCGCGCCCGCGCGACTTCACCCAAGGCCAATTCAAATACAAGAGCACGCCAACTGACGCACCGCCGAGCGACGACGATCTCATCAAGGTCGTGACCGACGGGCTGCACGCGAGCGGCATGCCGTACTTCCGCGGTGTTCTCAGCGATGCCGATATCCGCGCCGTGGTCGCTTATGTGAAGGACTTTTCCAAGGTCTTTGCCGCGCCCGCGCCCTCGCCGATCGTCGTGCCGGCGCGCGTGCCGGCGACTGCGGAGAGCGTCGCCCGCGGCGCCGCGCTCTATGTCAGCAGCGGCTGCGCCGCCTGCCACGGCGCCGACTTGCGCGGCGGGCAGTGGATGCGGGACAGCAAAGGCTATCCGGCGATCAGCCGCAACCTCACTGCGCCGTGGACATTCCGCGGCGGCGATACTCCACAAGACGTGTTCCTGCGGCTTTCCACCGGCTTGGCGCCGGCGCCGATGCCGGCCTTCGCCGGACTTTCCGCCCAGAGCCGCTGGGATCTGGTGAACTTCCTGGAATCCAAGCGGCGTATTCCGCCTTGGCAGCCGGACGGCGTGCTGGCAGGTTCCGGACAATCGCCCGACCTGAAAAAGCGCGGCCGTTATCTGGTCCATGCCGAGATGTGCGGGCTGTGCCACACCGAAATCGACCCGGCGATGGTCTACCGCGGTGACGACCGTTACCTCGCCGGCGGCATGCGGGTCGGCGCCTATCCGCACGGCACCTTCATCTCCCGCAATCTCACCTCCGACCCGCAGACCGGACTCGGCCGCTGGAGCGAAGCCGAAATCGCCACCGCCATCCGCGACGGCCGCGCCAAAGGCGGCCGATTGCTGAATTTCTGGGGCATGCCGTGGCCGTGGCTGCATAATCTTTCGCAGGACGACGCCATCGCCATCGCCCGCTATCTGAAGACACTGCCGCCTGTGCACAACGCTATTCCGGCGCCGCTGCATTACGGCATGGTCGAGACCATCGCCGTAAAGCTCCTCAACCGCAATCCGCTGCTCGGCTTTCCGTTGCTGACTTATGCGATCGGCAGCTACGCCAACCTGCCGCCCCCAAGCGCGGCCGCGATCGCCGATGCGCTCAAGGATGCGCAGTGGTTCGTGCTCATTGTTGGGCTCGTTCTTTTCGCCGTTGCGTCGCGCCGCCGCCTGCTGCGCAGCGCCGGCGGCCGGGCGAAGCTCGTTGCGCTCGTCGCGGCGGGTATCATCGTATTCGGCGCCGGCGCCTTTCTTTATGAGACACCCGTGGTCAGCCTGATACCGCCCGACCGAATATCGGCCGGGGTGATCGCCGGCATTCCGCGCCCGGATGTTTCCAAGCTCTCGCCAGAGCGCGTCGCTCTTGTTCAACGCGGGCGTTACATCTTCGTTAATGCGTCCTGTGCCTATTGCCACGGCAATGACGGCGCGGGCGGGTTTAAAGTGAGCGGCCCGTTCGGCACCATCTTCACTGCGAATATCTCGTCCGACCGCGCGGCCGGCTTGGGCGCCTGGACCAACGCCGAGGTCGCCCGCGCCGTGCGCAGCGGCATCGGCCGCGACGGCCGCCTGCTGTTCTGGCAGGGAATGCCGTGGGATCACTTCTCCAACCTCGACGAGGAGGATGTGGTTTCGCTGATCGCCTATCTGCGCGTCCTGCCGCCGGTGGCGGCAAGAGTGCCGGCCGATCGGCCGCCGGCGCCCGACGACTGCGAGATCTATACGTTCTGGACCTACCGCGATCTCAAGCCGGGATGCCGGTGAACGTTGTTACCGGCGTTAAAACGATCAAGCAACTCCACTGCCGATCATGCTGTCGCGCGTCACCAGCGTCGCGAGCTTTTCCTCGCTCCAGTCTTCGGCGCCGGCCGGACGCATGGGCAGGACGATGAAGCGCGTCTCCGCAGTGGAATCCCAACCCGGATTTCGGTATCCGACATCGGTTCCTGGCACCCCGCCAGGGGTATTATAATAGTGCGGGAAAACTCTTGGGAGGAAAGCGCATGGCCGCAGCACAAATGTTCGATCTTGCCGGCGAGGTGGCGCTAGTGACTGGCGCCTCGAGCGGGCTCGGCGTGCGCTTTGCCGAATGTCTCGCCGAGAACGGCGCCGCGGTGGCGCTGGTGG
This sequence comes from Pseudomonadota bacterium, assembly GCA_021811945.1. GTDB lineage: Bacteria > Pseudomonadota > Alphaproteobacteria > Rhizobiales > Xanthobacteraceae > BOG-931. The sequence continues at coordinate 8,184 of JAKAPE010000153.1, forward strand.
CGCGCCGCGCGGACCGCCTCGCCGCGGTGAAAGCGCGCATCGAAGGCTGCGGCGGCCGCGCTGTCGCCATCGCGGCCGACGTTTGCGACCGCGCGGCTATGCAGCGCGCCTTCGATGCGGTGGAACAGGCCTTCGGCACCGCCACTATCCTCGTCAACAATGCCGGCGTAGCGCATTCCGGCCGCGCGGTGGAGCTGGCGGAAGAGGAATGGCGGCGCGTTCTTTCGACCAATCTCGACGCCGTGTTCTATTGGGCGCAGGAAGCCGCGCGCCGCATGCTGGCGGCCGAAACAGGCGGCGCCATCGTCAACATCGCCTCGGTGCTCGGGCTAGGCGTCTCCAAGGGCGTCGTCGCCTATGCCACTGCCAAGGCCGGCGTGATTCAGCTTACCAAGGCGCTGGCGCTCGAACTCGCCTTCAAAGGCGTCCGCGTCAATGCCATTGCGCCGGGCTGGGTCATCACCGAAATCACCCGCGATTTTCTTTCCGGCGAGCGCGGCGCGGCGATGAAGCGCGACATCCCGATGGGGCGCTTCGGCGAAGAGCGCGATCTCGACGGCCCGCTGCTGCTCTTGGTCTCCGACGCCGGGCGTTACATCACCGGCGCCACTATCGTCGCCGACGGCGGCCAGGTGGTGGCGCTGAAAGGATGATAGCGCCCGATATGGGCCACACCGCCGCGCTTGCAGCGAATGTCGCAAGCGGCGATATATTCGCGGCGACGAACGCGATACATTGAATACTTGCGCGTTTCCTTCCCTTGCCACAAGAGGCGTCTCATGGACTTTTCGCTCCCACCCGAGATCGAGGAATTGCGCCTGCGCACGCGGGCCTTCATCGACGAAAACGTGCTGCCGCTGGAGGCGGACCCGAAAAATTTTTCACAGCACGAAAATATTCCGCTGAAGCGCCTTCTTCCGGTGCAGGACAAAGCGCGAAAGATCGGGCTGTGGGCGCCACAGTCGCCCAAGGAATTCGGCGGCATGGCGCTGCCGATCGTGGCCTGGGCGGCAATCTATGAGGAAGCGGCGCGCTCGCTGTTCGGGCCGCTGGCGATCAACTGCTCGGCGCCCGACGACGGCAACATGAATCTGCTGGCGCGCGCCGGCACCCCGGCGCAGAAGGAGCAATGGCTGCGCCCGATCGTCGAGGGCAGTGTGAAATCCGCCTTCGCCATGACCGAGCCGGCGCCGGGCGGCGGCTCCGATCCAGGCATGATCCGCACTTACGCTGAGAAGAAGAACGACAAATGGGTAATCAGGGGCCGCAAATGGTTCATCACCGGCGCGGCGGCGGCGACGCATTTCGTCGTCATCGCGCGCACCTCGAACGACGCGCGGCACGGCCTCACCGCCTTCCTCTATCACGGCGACCAGCCCGGCTGGCGCATCGTGCGCCGCATCCCGATCATGGGGCCGGAGGAGCATGGCGGCCATTGCGAGCTCGAATTCGATGGTCTCGAAGTCGCCGACGACAACGTGCTGCTCGGCGTCGGCGACGGCCTCAAGGTGACTCAGATCAGGCTCGGCCCGGCGCGACTGACCCACTGCATGCGCTGGCTTGGCCTCGCCAAACGCTGCCTCGAAATTGCGCAAGAATATGTCAACCGCCGCGAGGGATTCGGAATAAAACTCGCCGACCGCGAAAGCGTGCAGATAAAACTCGGGGAGGTGGCACAGCAGATTCAGATCGGGCGACTGCTCACCATGCAGGCGGCCTGGAAGCTCGACCGCGGCGACCGTGCGCGCAAGGAAATCTCCATGGCCAAGGTGCAGGTCGCCGATACGCTGCACAAGGCCGCCGACACCGCTATCCAGCTCAACGGCGCGCGCGGCTATTCCAAGGACACGATTCTGGAATGGATCTATCGGGCCGCCCGCGCCGCCCGCCTCGTCGATGGCGCCTCCGAAGTGCACAATATGGTGCTCGCCCGCTTCCTGCGCCAGGAAGGCCGTGATTTCTGGACCTGGAGCGCGGGCAACCGGGTGTGAATGACCTCTTCGGGGGCGCGGCGCATCGCTGCTGTGTCTGCGGCGATGTCAGGCCGCCAATTCCGAGAGCAGCAAGGCATCGTCGGCAGGATCGATGATGCCGGCAAGCTGCGCGCCGCAATCCGTGCAGGCAAGGCGATAGCTCTCGAAGCCGCAACTGTCGATCCTGGGACGGCGGCTCCTGGCGAACAGCAGACGCGCCTCGCACTTCGGGCACCGCGTCATTTGTGCGCGCGCTCTCTTGCCTTGCCGGTCGGCGCTCATGGTCTTGATCAAATTGACAACGACGATGATCGCGTATCGGGAAGAATCTCACGCGATGCAGGACTTTAATGTTCGACGCGTAAACGGTTCCTGAAAATGACCGATCGAATCATCGGAAACCGTCGACCTATGGACCGTTTCCGGACAATTGCCTGGGGACACTTTTTTCCGATCAGAAAGGGCCGTCGATCGCCACCCTACCGTTTTCCCGAAAGGAATTCTCCCGTCAACGGTGTCATGGGCGCTGACTTGTCGGCCGTGCTTTGATCGTCGGCCGATGCCACCGAGGCCGTGATTCATCACTGCATCGGTCCCGACCGCGTTCAGTGTCGGCAACGCTTCGCGGCGCCACGGCGCCTACCGAGTCGAGCGGCGCAAATGCCGGCCACTCGGTCGCCATGGTGGTGGCAGG
>JAKAPE010000154.1 GCA_021811945.1 Pseudomonadota bacterium
AGGTGCTGCCCTATATGCCAGCCTTCCAGCCGTATCGGGGAAAACCCGCCGTACGGAATGATAGGGAGGATCGAGGAAACGTCGGCATCATTCGAAGCCCGGTCCGCGCCTCGATCCTACCCGACTCGAGGGGTTCCGGCGGGCCGGCAGTGACCCCGGTCGTCGAGGCTTTGGCCGTTGTTCCTCGCGGATAATTTTCACTGGCACCGTATCGCCGATGCGATAGGAAAACGGCTATCGCGGCGCAAGCCGTAAATTCATCGGGACTTGGGGTGCGCGCTCCCGGCGACAATCGCCGCTGCGTTCGCTACATGTCAAACCGCGGACGGCGAGGCTCAATAGGTGTCGGAGTGGCAGTCCGTACGGTGCGCAAAGGTGAGCCGCCTTGATCGATAAAATAGCCAACCGATTGCAAATACCGCGGCGGCTACGCGCCGTGGTACGGGCGCGAGAATCAAGCCTGATTGCGCTTGCCGCGCTGGTTGGCGCGATTGCCGGCCTGATCGTAGCTGCCATGGGTACAGGCGTCGATCTCCTGCATCGCTTATTGTTCCACCTCGGGCCTGGTGTGCGCCTCTCTGCTCTCTTTCGCCTCGACCCGATGGTGGCGATCTCCGTTCCGCTTGCCGGTGGTATCCTATTCGGCATCGCCAGGGAGCTGATCGCCCGCTGGCGGCCGGAGCGGGAAGTCGATCCGATCGAGGCCAACGCGTTGCATGGCGGCCGCATGTCGCTCCTCGGCAGCGTCATCGTCGCGGCGCAAACGGTGTGGTCGAGCGGGGTCGGCGCTTCGGTCGGCCTGGAGGCCGGCTACACTCAGTTCGCGAGCGGCATTGCCTCGCGCATCGGCATGGCGTTCCGGCTGCGTCGTGCCGATCTGCGCATTCTGGTTGGCTGCGGCGCCGCTGCCGGTATTGCCGGCGCGTTCGGCGCGCCGCTCGCCGGCGCCTTCTACGGCTTCGAACTGATCATCGGCGGCTATTCTCCGAACAGCCTGGCGCCGGTCGGTGTCGCTGCGCTGATCGGCTATCTCGTTGCACACTCTCTCGCGTCCGAGGAAGTCGGCATCATCGCCCCGGAAAAGATAACGATTGCAGCCCACGACCTCGTCATAGCCGCCACCATCGGCCTTCTCTCTGCCGTGCTCGGCATCCTGCTGATGCGCGGAGTGGCGTTGAGCGAGTCGTCCTTCCTGCGCCTGCGACTGCGGCCGGCCTTGCGCACGATGATCGGCGGCCTCGCCGTCGGCATCTTGGCGGTGGTGTCGCCGGAAGTGATGTCCTCCGGCCACGGCGCGCTGCATGTGAGCGGAATGCGCGATCTCTCGCTGCAGACGGTTGCGCTGTTTTTTACGCTCAAGATCGTCGCCTCCATCATTTCACTCGGCTCTGGGTTCCGCGGCGGCCTGTTTTTCTCCTCGCTGCTTATGGGGACGCTCGGCGGCCGCCTGTTAGCGGTCGCACTCACGATCGCCGACCCGAGCGCCTATTTCGACCCCAACGCCTATGCCGTGATCGGCATGAGTGCGCTGGCCGCGTCGGTGATCGGCGGTCCGCTGACGATGACCTTCATTGCGCTCGAGACGACGGGAGACCTGTGGCTGACCACGGCGGTGCTCATCGCCGTCATCGTCTCGGCGCAGGTGACGCGGGAAGTCTTCGGCTATTCGTTCGCCACTTGGCGTTTCCATTTGCGCGGGGAGACCATCCGCAGCGCCGCCGATGTCGGTTGGATGCGCGATCTCACCGTCGGTAAGATGATGCGCCGGGACGTAAATATCGTGCCGGTCGCCATCGGCATTGCCGCTTTCCGCGAGGCGTTCCCGCTTGGCTCCACGGGCCAGGTCGTGGTCGTCGACGAGAAAGAGCGCTATGCCGGCATGATTCAGGTCGCCGACGCGCATGCGGCGGAAGCTGCGGCGGATAAATCGATCAGGGAACTCGTTCGCCATGCCGACGACATGCTGCTACCGGGCATGGCGATCAGGGAAGCCGTGCTCGCCTTTGACCGCGCCGAGGCGGAAGCGCTCGCGGTGGTCGATTCCTATGCCGATCGCCGCGTCGTCGGTCTGCTCACCGAAGCCTACGCGCTGCGCCGCTACGCCGCCGAATTGGAGCGCCGCCGCCAAGAGATTTTGGGCGAGGGATGATGTTTGTGGCTGCCTTTAAGCGCTGGCCGGATGATAAAGTGGCGCCAAGACTCAAAAATTGCGCGTCCCATTCCACAACAGTTACCCGCAAGGAACATAAGGCGCCATGCGCACGATTACCCAGCACTTCGTCACTCCCGTCTTCCTCGACGGCCCCGCCGCCGACAAGGAGCGCATCGCACGCGGCAATGCGCAGCGGCTGTTGAGGTTGCAAGAGATGTGCGGCCCGATGGCGATCGAACGGCGCCTGACGCCAGGCCAGGCGGCTTTCGTCGCATGACCCGCCATTTGACTCCCGCGAGCGCGACTTTCCTCGGCGGCGCCGGCAACCGCTTGGCTGCCGACGTGTTCGGCGAGGGCGGTTGTCCCGTCCTCTTGTTGCACGGCGGCGGCCAAACGCGCCACGCCTGGAGCGCCACCGCGGAAGCGATCGCGCGTCAGGGTCATACGGCTTATGCGCTTGATCAGCGCGGCCATGGCGATTCCGAATGGGTGGCAAACGGCGCGTACGCGTTCTCGGATTTTGCCGCGGACGCGATCGCCGTGGCCGCCGAACTAACCCGCCGCTCTGGCGCAAAACCCATTGTCGTCGGCGCTTCGCTCGGCGGAATGGCCGCGCTCTTGGCCGAAGGCTTGGCGGAAGGTTTGGTTGAAGGCCGGGCGCAACGCGGCAAGGTCGCCAACATTTTCTCCGCGCTGGTGCTTGTCGACATCACCCCGCGCGTGGACATGACCGGCGTCAACAGAATCCTCGGTTTCATGCGAGCCCATGCCGGCGAAGGGTTCGCCTCAATCGCCGACGCTGCGCAGGCGGTCGCCGAGTATCTTCCGCACCGGCCGCGGCCGAAGAGCCATGAGGGACTGAAAAAGAACCTGCGCCTGTCGCCCGACGGACGTTGGCGTTGGCATTGGGATCCGCGCTTCCTCAATGGTCCGCGCGCGGCCGGCGCGGATCGCGCCAAGCTGGAGGCGGCATTGATCGAGGCCGCGCGTCGGATTCGCATCCCTGCGCTGCTGGTGCGCGGCGCCTCCTCCGAGCTGGTGAAAGCCTCGCATGTCAAGGAATTTCTCGAGCTGGTTCCGCACGCCGATTACATCGATGTCGGCGGCGCGCGGCACATGGTCGCCGGCGATCGCAACGACCACTTCACCGCCGCCGTCTTGTCCTTCATCGGGCGGCTGTCGGCGACGCGGTAAATCATGAAGCAGGCAGTCGATGCCAGTTGCGGCACGATTCGTCGCAAGTTGTTCAAGATCGCGCGCTGGTGAGGATCAGCGTCCGCCGCATCAAATTCGTCATGGCGTCGCCGCAAACCTTCTTTCGCGGCCACCTCAATGCCTCATCGGGAGAAGTCGGTGGCTGATTTTGCCTATGTGCGGGGAAGATGATTACGTCACTCCCAATCCGCCTTTCTCCTCGATGAAGCGAGCGATTTCGTCGACCCCCTTGCCGTCGCGCAGATTGGAGAACACGAACGGCCGCATGCCGCGCATGCGCTTCGACTCGCGCTCCATCAGTTCCAGCGAGGCGCCGACGTGGGGTGCAAGATCAATCTTGTTGATGACGAGGAGGTCCGAGCGCGTGATGCCCGGTCCGCCCTTCGACGGAATCTTGTCGCCGGCAGCGACGTCGATGACGTAAATGGCGAGGTCGGCGAGCTCCGGCGAGAACGTCGCGGCGAGATTGTCGCCGCCGGACTCGATGAGCACGAGATCGAGCTGCGGAAATTTCTTCTCCATGTCGGCGATGGCGGCGAGATTGGCCGAAGCGTCCTCGCGGATCGCCGTATGCGGGCAGCCGCCGGTCTCCACGCCGGCGATGCGTTCGGCGGCGAGCGCGCCCGAACGGACCAGATATTCGGCGTCCCACTTGGTGTAGATGTCGTTGGTGATCGCCGCGATCTCGTAGCGGCCGCGCAGCCGCTTGCACAGCGCGTCTATCAGCGCCGTCTTTCCCGAACCGACCGGCCCGCCGATGCCGACGCGCAGGGGGCCGTTGCTGCTTGCCATGACGGCAACCGGGCTCATGTGATTTCGTGGTCCATGAAAGCAGATAATTGGCTGACCGAGAAGGTCAAAATCTTATTGTACCGCGTTGCAGTTTAGCAGGTGCTCCGCTTTTCCGGGAAGCAGGACCTACGAGCGAAACAACCGCGTATGTTGCGTCTCGTGCCGCATGGTCGCGAGGTCGACGCGAAAGGCGCAAGCGCCGACCTCATCGAGTGGCGTCGCCAACGCCCGCGCCGCAGCCGTCGCCACCACGCCTTCGAGCGCCGCAAGAACGCGCTGGCCGTCGGTCTGGCCGAGCGGGACGAGCCGCACGCCGGCGGAAACCCAGTTCGCCGCAAGCGCGTGCAGATAGGCCAGGAGCGCGGCCTCGCGCGCAATGCCGTGGCCGGCGCAGACGACGCCGACCGCGACCGGCAGCGCCACCGGTCCGTCCCACGCCGCCTCAAGGCGCGCGAGCGCCGGAGCGGGCCAGGCCGCCTGCGTGACATCGAGAAAAGCGTGGCCTTGCGCCGTGGTCTCCAGGAAGCGCTCCTTCGACGCGACGAAGGCGGCAGCGAGCTCGGCGACCGCGGCGAGCCCGGCGTCGTCGCCCGCGGCAATCGCGCCATGGGCGTGGGCAAAGAACACCCCGTCGGCAAAACCGCTGCCGGAGCCGATCGTCACCGCGAGCCAATCGCGCAGCGTCGCCGCATTCTTGATGTCGCCAGCTTCGACCGCCCATTCGATGCCGCCGGAATAGGAGAACGCTCCCACCGGATAGGCCGGCGAAAGCCAGGCCATGAGGCGGTAGAGCGCCGGAAAGTCGAGACCGGTTTCCGCTTTGCTTCGTGGCGAGACGAACTCGCCTTTCCCCTGCGGGCCGGCGAAGCGGCGCGAAGGGGTCACGCCAGCTTCACCACCTCGCCGCGCATATTCTGGCCGAGCGCCTCGAACGCCTTGGCGACGATTCCCTTGGCGTCGAGACCGGCCTTCGCGTACATGCCGTTGGGCGAATCCTGGTCGATGAAAATGTCGGGAAGCACCATCGAGCGGATTTTGAGTCCGCGATCGATGAGACCGTGCTCGGCGAGCGCCTGCATGACGAAGGCCCCGAAACCGCCAATCGCGCCTTCCTCGATGGTCAAGAGCACCTCGTGCTGGCGCGCGAGCCGAAGCAACAGGTCGACATCGAGCGGCTTCGCGAAGCGCGCATCGGCGACGGTCGTCGACAGGCCATGGGCGGCCAGCTCATCGGCGGCCTTGAGGCATTCGCCGAGCCGGGCACCGTACGAGAACAGCGCGATCTTGGTGCCTTCGCGAATAACGCGGCCCTTGCCGATTTCGAGCGGCATTCCCTCTTCGGGCATCGGCGCGCCGAGGCCTTCGCCGCGCGGATAGCGCAGCGCCGAGGGCCGGTCGTCGATCGCCGCAGCGGTCGCCACCATATGCACCAATTCCGCCTCGTCGGCCGCCGCCATCAGCACAAACCCGGGCAGGCAGCCGAGATAGGCGATATCGAACGAGCCGGCGTGCGTCGGTCCGTCGGCGCCGACGAGCCCGGCGCGGTCCATGGCGAAACGCACCGGCAGGCGCTGGATGGCCACATCATGCACCACCTGGTCGTATGCGCGCTGCAGGAAGGTCGAGTAGATGGTCGCGAACGGCTTGAATCCTTCAGTCGCAAGTCCGGCGCAGAAGGTGACGCCATGCTGCTCGGCGATGCCGACGTCGAAGGTGCGGTTGGGAAATTCCTTCTGGAAAAGGTCGAGGCCGGTGCCCGCGGGCATTGCCGCGGTGACCGCCACGATTTTCTCGTCCTTGCGCGCCTCTTTGATCAGGCTTTCGGCGAAGACTTTCGTGTAGGCCGGCGCCTTCGGCTTGGACTTCACCTGCGCGCCGGTGGCGACGTCGAACTTGACGACGCCATGATATTTGTCGGCGGATTTCTCCGCCGGCGGGTAGCCCTTGCCCTTCTGGGTGACGACGTGAACCAGGACCGGCCCGTTCTTGGCGTCGCGCACGTTCCTCAAAACGGGCAACAGATGGTCGATGTTGTGACCGTCGATCGGCCCGACATAGAAGAAGCCGAGTTCGTCGAAGAGCGTGCCGCCGGTGACCAGCCCGCGCGCATATTCCTCCACCGCCATGGCGCGCTTTTCCAGCATGCGCGAGGGCAAGCGCTTGGCGAACCCGCGCAGGAAGCGGCGCAGCCCGCTGTAAGTGGGACCCGAGACGCGGCGCGCGAGGTAGGCCGACAGCGCGCCGACCGGCGGGGCGATCGACATGTCGTTGTCGTTGAGGATGACGATAAGACGCGAGTTCATCGCCCCGGCATTGTTCATCGCCTCGTAGGCCATGCCGGCCGACATGGCGCCGTCGCCGATGACGGCGATGACGTTGTTCTGCTTGCCGTTGAGGTCGCGCGCCACCGCCATGCCGAGGGCGGCGGAGATCGAGGTCGAAGAATGCGCAGCGCCGAACGGATCGTATTCGCTCTCGGCGCGCTTGGTGAAGCCGGACAGACCGCCGCCCTGGCGCAGCGTGCGGATGCGGTCGCGTCGGCCGGTGAGAATCTTGTGCGGATAGGCCTGATGGCCAACGTCCCAGACGAGACGGTCGGCCGGCGTGTCAAACACATAGTGCAGTGCCACTGTCAGCTCGACGACGCCCAGGCCGGCGCCGAGATGCCCGCCGGTGACAGAGACCGCGTCGATCGTCTCCCGACGCAGCTCATCGGCGAGCTGACGCAATTGGCCTTCTTCGAGGCGCCGCAGGTCGTTTGGGGTCTTGATGAGGTCGAGCAACGGGGTCTTCGATGCAGATGCAACGGTCACGCGACTGCTCCATGTTATTGGCCTTGACGGCCTCGTCGGCCCAAAAGGCATTTATTCATTTATAGTCAGCTACTGGTGGGTGCCCATCCCCGGACACACACGCAAAATTCCCAGGTTCTTACACCATTCCGTGCCGGCAACGCAATTTGGACCCGTTTTGGCCATGGAATGCGCACGCTTTTCCGCGTTGTGCCACATCATTTATGTCGGGTCGCGTCTTTCGCCATAGCTGGGACCTGTTCCTGATGCCGACGGTTTTCCGGTACGGACGAAAATCGCAAATTCGCGAGTTGAGGCGTTGTGGCTCTTGATAACTACCGAAAGAAGCGTCGGTTCGCCGTGACGCCGGAGCCGCGCGGCCGGAAACGGCCCGGCAGCGGTCACCATTACGCGATGCATAAGCATGCGGCGCGGCGGCTGCACTACGATCTGCGGCTTGAACTCGATGGGGTGATGAAAAGCTGGGCGGTTACGCGCGGCCCCAGCCTCGATCCCGGCGAAAAGCGGTTGGCGGTCGCGGTCGAAGATCACCCGGTCGAATATAACAGCTTCGAGGGCACCATCCCCGCGGGCGAATATGGCGGCGGCACCGTGATGATCTGGGATCGCGGGCGCTGGCTGCCGGAGGGCGATCCGCACAAGGGTCTCGCCAAAGGCCACCTCGCTTTCGAGCTTGACGGCGAGAAATTGCGCGGTCGCTGGCACCTCGTGCGCCTACGCGAGCGCGACCGCCACGAGAACTGGCTGCTCATCAAGGGCGATGATGCGCAGGCGCGAGGGCCGGACGACAACGACATTTTGCAAGAACAGCCGTTCTCGGTCGTCACCGGCCGCTCGATCGAAGAAATCGCTGCAGGCAAGGGCGACAGGAAAGGAAAAGCGGGTCTGGCACAGCATCCGTACAGCCGATCCGCCGACACAAGCTCTATCGGCGGGCGAACGCAGCGCGAAAAGGCGGCCGGCCGCCACGCGTGGCGCCGCGGCGCGACGACCTGAGCGATATGAACGCGCGCGGCATGCGCGCGCGGCGAAAGTGGGCGCGCCGCTCCCCGATTTCGTTCCGCTCAGCCTCGCCACGCTCCACGGCACCGCGCCGAGCGGCCCGGGCTGGCTGCACGAGATCAAGTTCGACGGCTATCGCATGGAGGCGCGGCTCGACCGCGGCAAGGTGCGCCTCTTCACGCGGCGCGAGCAGGATTGGACGCACCGCTTCGAATCGATCGCGCAGGCGGTCGCGGCGCTACCTGCCGCCACCGCACTTCTCGACGGCGAAGTGGTCGTCGAGGACGATGAAGGCATCAGCAATTTTTCGCTGCTGCAGACAGACCTGAAAGGCGGCCGCAAGGACCGCCTCGTCTATTACGTTGCCGGTCCCGTTGGCTCGCAATGGCGCGGAACGGCGTCTATACTCCGCGGCGCGCGCGAAAGGACGCCGATGACCGGCCGAGAGGATATGATTCTGGCGCATTTTCGCCGGTCTTGCGAGACGCTGGAGCGGGCGTCGGCGGATGGTAGGCTGCGCGCCTCTCTCCGCGCGATTGCCGATGCGATCACGCGCGCGTTCCGCAACGGCGGCAAGGTCCTGATCGCCGGCAACGGCGGCAGCGCAGCCGACGCGCAGCATATCGCCGGCGAGTTCCTGTCGCGGTTCAATTTCGACCGCAATCCGCTGCCGGCAATCGCGCTCACCACCGACACATCGGTGCTCACGGCTATCGGCAACGATTACGGCTTCGAGCACGCCTTCGAACGGCAGGTGCGGGGACTCGGTCGAGCGGGCGACGTGCTCATCGCCATCTCGACCTCCGGCCGCTCTCCAAACGTGCTGCGCGCACTCGAAGCGGCGCGCGCGATCGGCATGACCACCGTCGGATTTACCGGCGATGGGACGCGCGACATGGCGGCCTATTGCGATCATTGCCTTGCCGCGCCGTCGGCGGAAACGCCGTTGATCCAGCAGATCCATATCGTCGCCGCCCATGCGATCTGCGCTCTGGTGGAACGCGAACTCTTCGCGGGCGCGGCGGCCCCAAACTGAATGCCGGTAGCGTCGCGCAGCCCTGCGATGCCGCGGCAAATCCTTCCATAAGATGCCCGGCCGCTTGACGGGCACACGGGTATCCGTTCGGCTAATTTGATTCTGATCAAATCAGGCCGCCGAACTCGAACGCTAAAGTCATCGCGCAGAAACCGTGCTGGGCGGCCGATTGCACAAACGGTCAGACTTGGACAGTGTTATATGGGGAGGGCGCGCACGGCGTCCGTCTTATTGGAACCGGCAGCATTGTCGATGCGAGGGAAAGAATTGAATATCGTATGGCTTCAGGGCGCAAGCTGCGGTGGCTGCACGATGGCGGCGCTGGAGCACGGGCGAAACGGCTGGCCGGCGGCGCTCGACACATTCGGCGTCAATCTTCTGTGGCACCCGTCTTTGAGCGAAGCGACCGGCGATGAAGCGACGGCGGCGTTCAATCGAATCTTCGCCGGCCACACCCCGCTGCACGCGCTCGTGGTCGAAGGCGCGGTGCTGCGCGGACCGAACGGCAGCGGGCGGTTCAACATGCTCGGCGGCACCGGACGTTCGATGCTCAATTGGATCGTTGGGCTGGCACCGCTCGCCGATTACGTGGTGGCGGTCGGAAGCTGTGCGGCGTTTGGCGGCGTACCCGCGGCGCCGCCAAATCCGACCGACGCAAGCGGGCTGCAGTATCTCGATACCGCGCCGGGCGGTGTGCTCGACGCCACCTTTCGCTCGCGCAAAGGCCTACCGGTCGTCAACATCGCCGGTTGCGCGCCTCATCCGGCCTGGATCATGGAAACGCTCGCGGCGTTGGCGCTCGGGAAACTGGCCGCGGCCGATCTCGACTTTTATGGGCGCCCGAAATTCTATGCCGACCACTTGGCCCATCACGGCTGCGCCCGCAACGAATTCTACGAGTTCAAGGCCAGCGCGGAGTCGCTCTCCGAGCGCGGGTGCATGATGGAGCATCTCGGCTGCAAGGCCACCCAGGCGGTCGGCGACTGCAACCAGCGCGCCTGGAACGGCGGTGGCTCTTGCACGCATGGCGGCTTCGCCTGCATCGCCTGCACCTCGCCGGGCTTCGAGACCGCGCAGAACTATCTGGAAACCGCCAAGTTCGCCGGCATTCCCGTCGGCCTGCCGCTTGATATGCCCAAGGCGTGGTTCGTGGCGCTCGCCGCACTATCCAAATCGGCGACGCCGCGGCGCGTGCGCGCCAACGCCGCCGCCGACCACGTGGTGATCCCGCCTGCAGGCGGCGGAGGAAAGCGCCGGATATGAAGCGCATTGTCGTCGGTCCGTTCAATCGCGTCGAGGGAGACCTCGAGGTCAAGCTCGACATCGATGACGGCGTCGTCGTCGCAGCGCAGGTCGTGGCGCCGCTTTATCGCGGCTTTGAACAGATACTGCTCGGCCGCCCCGCCCTCGACGGATTGACGCTTGCGCCGCGCATTTGCGGCATCTGCTCGGTGTCGCATTCGATGGCAGCGGCGGCCGCGCTGCGCGCGGCCTCGAGCATCGCGCCGGCCGAGAACGGCGTGCTCGCCGCGAATATTGCGCATGCGGCCGAAAACGCCGCCGATCATCTCACGCATTTTTACATATTCTTCATGCCCGATTTCGCGCGCGAAACCTATCGTACACGCCGGTGGCACGGGACCGTCGCCGAACGCTTTGCCGCCATGCGCGGCGGCTGCGTGGCCGAAGTGCTGCCGGCGCGGGCTCGGCTCCTCGAGATCATGGGCGTGCTCGCGGGCAAATGGCCGCACAGTCTGGCATTCCAGCCGGGCGGCACGACGCGCGCGATCGACCTCGGCGAACGCATGCGGCTCATGGCGA
>JAKAPE010000004.1 GCA_021811945.1 Pseudomonadota bacterium
AAAGTCCCCCTCACCCCGACCCTCTCCCCGCAAGCGGGGAGAGGGAGACGGCGCGCCGTGCCGCTTGACGCGGCCGGGCCATTTGCCGCGCGACCAGTCGCGCGGCCCGGCCATTCCTCTGCCACCGCCCGGTTGCCGTGGCCCGCTTTTTCCCTTCATAAAATCTCAAACCGATAGATCGGAGAACATTGCTCTTTCCAGGATTGCAGCTTTCGCACAAAAGACCTCTGTCCGCGCATCAGAACCGTCGATTGCGAGAGGTGTGAAAAACAGCGACGATCCTCACCGTGTCGTCACTAATCCGATGAATGACGATGTAAGGCAGGCCGGCGACCGAAAGAAGTCTGACCCCACGTGGACCGGGGCGGCCGGAAAAAGGAAAGCTCTCAAGTCGCGCGGTCGCCTGCCTGATACGTGCGACAACCCGGTTGGCGGCATCCAGATTGTCTTTGGCGATGTAACTGTGGATGGCCTCCAAATCCCTTAGCGCGCTTCTGTGATAAACGATTCTCATCACTTGATGCGTTCAAAAACTCTTCTTACCTCCTCGTCAGTCGCAATGTCGTCCTCCGCCAACCGGCGCTCGATCTCCGCAACCTGCTCGGCCGTCAGTACGATGTCTTCGCCGTGCTCAAGGAAGTCCAAGAGCAAGACTGCGGCCGCTTGCTGCCGGTCCTCCGGCAATTCCCGTAACCGGCTGATCGCTTCATCCAATTGCTTGATCATGAGCCGATCTCCATTCACAATACATTGTATAGTTATTTATCTCGTTCTCCAACCCGCTCTCTCCGCAGCTTCGCCCAATACTCCAGGCGTTTGCGAATCTCCCGCTCGAAGCCGCGCTCCGGCGGATCGTAAAATTTCTGTCGGCCGAGTTTTTCGGGGAAATAGTCCTGGCCTGAAAACGCGTCGGGCATGTCGTGATCGTAGAGGTAGCCGGCGCCGTAGCCTTCAATCTGCATCAGCCCGGTCGGCGCGTTGAGGATGTGCTTGGGCGGGAGCAGCGAGCCCGCTTCCTTCGCCGTGTGCATGGCTTTGCCGAAGGCCACATAGGCCGCGTTCGATTTCGGCGCCGTGGCGACGTAGATGACGGCTTCGGCGATGGCGAGTTCGCCTTCGGGACTGCCGAGGAAATCGTAGGCGTCCTTCGCCGCATTGGCGACGACGAGCGCTTGCGGATCCGCGAGCCCGACATCCTCGGCCGCCATGCGCACGACGCGGCGCGCGAGATAAAGCGGGTCTTCGCCGGCGTCCAGCATGCGGCAGAGATAGTAGAGCGCGGCGTCGGGATCGGAACCGCGCACCGATTTGTGCAGGGCGCTGATGAGGTTGTAGTGGCCGTCCTGCGTCTTGTCGTAGATCGGGGCGCGGCGCTGCACCACCTCCTGCAGCGCCGCGGCATCGAAGGTCTCGCCGCGGCGGGCGGCGCGCCAGATCTCCTCGGCGAGCGTGAGCGCGGCGCGGCCGTCGCCGTCGGCCATGCGAATGAGGGCGGCGCGCGCTTCGGCGTCGAGCGGCAGTTGCTTGCCTTCGCTCGCCTCGGCGCGCGCGAGCAGCTTTTCCAGCGCGACGGCATCCAGCGGCTTGAACACCAGGACGCGCGCGCGTGACAGCAGCGGCGCGATCAGCTCGAAGGAGGGATTTTGCGTGGTCGCGCCGATCAGCACGATGGTGCCGTCCTCGACGACCGGCAGAAAGGAATCTTGCTGGGCGCGGTTGAAGCGGTGAACCTCGTCGACGAAGAGGAGCGTGCCCTGCCCGCTCTCGCGACGCTGCCGTGCGGCGTCAAACACCTTCTTCAGATCAGCGACGCCGGAATAGATCGCCGAAATCTGATCGAAATGGCAATCGGTCGCCTGCGCAAGGAGCCGCGCCACCGTGGTCTTGCCGGTGCCCGGCGGTCCCCAGAAGATGAGCGAGCCGAGCGTCCGCGTCTCCAGCATGCGCGTCAATATGCCGTCGGGACCGAGCAGATGATCCTGGCCGACGACGTCGGCGAGCTTGTCGGGCCGCAGCCTGTCGGCGAGCGGCCGCGGCGCCTCGCGCTCGAGGCCGGCGGCGGCGAACAAGCTCGGCGATCTCGATTTCGGGCGCGAACTCATCTACTGGCTTCCTTCCCTCTCCCTCGCGGGAGAGCGAGCAGCTCAGCTGCGAGCCAGGTGAGGGGTCAATAGTTTCAGGGCAGATAATCCCCCTCACCCGACCTCGCTACGCTCGGTCGACCTCTCCCGCCAGGGGAGAGGTGAAAGAGAGACCATCAGCGCGCAATCTCATCCACTGACCATCATTGAAATTTGCTGGCCGCCGCGGCTGATGGTGATGCGCCACAGCCGGCTGCCGGCGCGGGCGATGCGCGCGAGATCACTGGGCCTGACCATCTTCTGGTGGTTGACCGAGACGACGATATCGCCCTTCTGGAACCCGATCGTGCTTGCCGCCGAGCCCTCGGTGACGCGGACGATGACGACTCCCCGGGTCTGCGGATCGAGGCGCAGCTCGTCGGCGAGCGCCGGAGAAAGGTTGGCGACCGTGGCCCCGCGGAACGGCGAGTTCGAGCTAATTTCGATTTCCTCGCGCGGCGTGTCGGGAATGCTCTGCAGCGCCACCGTCGCGGCCGCCGGCTTCCCCTGGCGCAGGAGACCGACGCGTGCGTCGCCGCCGAGCGCCTTGGTGGCGAAGCGGTAATCGAAGGCGTCGGGGTCGTCGACGGGTGTTCCGTCTATACTGACGATGAGGTCACCGGTCTTGATCCCGGCACGTGCCGCAGGACTGCCGGGAACGAGGCTTGCCACGAGAGCGCCGGTGGGACGAGCAAGGCCGAGGCTTTCGGCGATCCCCGGAGTCACTTCCTGCAGCTTGGCGCCGAGCCACGGCCGCTTGACCGTCGTGCTGCCGCCCTCGGCCGAAGCCACGACCACACGCACCATGTTCGCGGGGATGGCAAAGCCTATTCCTTGCGAGCCGCCCGAGCGCGAATAGATCGCGGTATTGATGCCGACGAGCCGGCCATTGATATCGACCAGCGGGCCGCCAGAATTGCCGGGATTGATGGCGGCGTCAGTCTGAATGAAGAACTGATAATCGGAAATTCCGACCTGCGTGCGCGCAACCGCCGAGACGATGCCCTGGGTCACGGTCTGCCCGACACCGAACGGATCGCCGATTGCCAGAACCAGATCGCCAACCTCCAGCGCATCGGAATTGGCGAATTCGAGGGTGGAAAAACGCTCGTGTGCGCCTTCGATGCGAAGCACGGCAAGATCGCTGCGGTGATCCTTGAGCACGATCTTGGCGTCGAACTCGCGCTTGTCGGCGAGCGCCACCTTCACTTGGCTGGCACCCTCGATGACATGGTAATTGGTTACGATGAGACCCCTGGGATCGACGATGACGCCGGAACCGAGCGAACGCTCGACCTGCTTGCGCGGGATGCCGGCACCGAAAAACTGGCGAAAGATCGGATCGTCCAGAAACGGGTTGCGGTTTTCAACGACGCGAGCGGCATAGACGTTCACCACCGCGGGCGCCACCCGTTTGACCACCGGGGCGAAGGAAAGCTGCAGTTCGGCGACCGATGACGGCACCCGACGCTGTTGCGCGCCGGCGCCCGGCGCCAGGGCCGCAAGCCCAAGCGCGAAGGCGCCGGCAAGCGTGGCGGCGATGCGCAGTTGTGGCATGGGAAATCCCCAATCGATGCGTCCCATATAGGCGCGTCGGCGGGGCTTTAGAAGAGCACAGCTTGGCTGCGTTGAGACTCCTCGCCTGTCCCCATGGAACGGGGGAGCCGGTTTGGCGACAAAGAAAGCCAATTCCCGCTACGCAGCAGCCGGCGCGCTCTCCGCCGCGCGCATCTGCGGCGGACCGGAATCCTTGCCTTTGGCGTCAGCATCGCGGTCGACGAATTCGATCACCGCGACGGAAGCGGAATCGCCGTAACGGAAGCCCGCCTTGAGCACGCGGGTATAGCCGCCGTTGCGTTCCTTGTAGCGCGGGCCGATCACCTCAAAGAGCTTCTTCACCATGGCAAGATCGCGCATCTGCGCAATCGCCTGCCGGCGCGCATGCAGATCGCCGCGCTTGCCGAGCGTGACCAGTTTCTCGACGACCGGCCGCAAATCCTTTGCCTTGGGAAGGGTGGTGACGATCTGCTCGTGCTTGATCAGCGCCGCCGCCAAGTTCGCCAGCATGGCGCGGCGATGGTCCGAGCGCCGGTTGAATTTCCGGTGGGTTTTTGCGTGATGCATGTGACTTCGTCAGACGACGGACGACAGAAGACGGACGACGGAAAAGAAGTTTTTCATCCTCTGTCCTCTGTCCTCCGTCGTCTGTCCTCTGCTCAGTAATGATCCTCAAACCGCTTGGCCAATTCCTCGATGTTCTCCGGCGGCCAGCCGGGAACTTCCATCCCCAGATGCAGGCCCATCTGCACCAGCACTTCCTTGATCTCGTTGAGCGATTTTCTGCCGAAATTCGGCGTCCGCAGCATCTCCGCCTCGGTCTTCTGCACCAGGTCGCCGATATAGACGATATTGTCGTTCTTCAGGCAATTCGCCGAGCGCACCGACAATTCGAGCTCGTCAACCTTTTTGAGGAAAGCGGGGTTGAAGGCAAGATCAGGAATGGCCTCGGCCGCCGTTTCGCGCTTGGGCTCCTCGAACGTGACGAAGACGCTGAGCTGGTCCTGCAGAATGCGCGCGGCATAAGCGAGCGCATCCTCCGGGCTCACGGCGCCGTTGGTCTCGATGGACAAGGTGAGCTTATCGTAGTCAAGAATCTGCCCTTCGCGCGTGTTCTCCACCTTGTAGGAGACCTTGCGCACCGGCGAATAGAGGCTGTCGACCGGGATCAGGCCGATCGGGGCGTCCTCCGGGCGGTTTCTTTCCGCCGGCACATAGCCCTTGCCGGTGTTGACTGCAAATTCCATGCGGATCTCGGCGCCCTCGTCGAGCGTGCACAGCGCGAGGTCCGGATTGAGCACGACGATGTCGCCCACGGTCTGGATGTCGTTTGCCGTCACCGTGCCGGGACCCTGCTTCTTCACCACCATGCGCTTGGGCCCTTCGCCCTGCATCTTGATGGCGATGTCCTTGATGTTGAGCACGATGTCGGTCACGTCTTCGCGCACGCCGGCGATAGAAGAGAATTCATGCAGCACGCCATCGATATGCACCGACTGCACTGCGGCGCCTTGCAGCGAGGACAGCAGAATGCGCCGCAGCGCGTTGCCGAGCGTCACGCCGAAGCCGCGTTCCAGCGGTTCGGCAATCACCGTCGCCACGCGCCGCGCGTCGGCGCCGGAGGCGACCTGCAGCTTGCTCGGCCTGATCAGTTCTTGCCAGTTTTTCTGAATCGTCACGTTATCACCCATCGCGTTGCGCGGCGCAAAACTGTCGCGCGCCCCACTCCGCTCCATGGGGCCAAGGTCAAGCGGCGGCAGATGTTCCATTTGATCCATCGACCGGATGTCCTATACACGCCGCCTTTTGCGCGGACGGCAGCCGTTATGCGGGATCGGGGTCACGTCGCGGATCGAGGTGATGGTGAACCCCGCCGCCTGCAGGGAGCGCAATGCCGACTCCCGTCCCGAGCCTGGTCCTGCGACTTCCACTTCAAGCGTGCGCATGCCATGCTCTTGCGCTTTCTTGGCCACGTCTTCGGCAGCGACCTGCGCCGCATAGGGCGTCGATTTTCGCGAACCCTTGAAACCCATCGTGCCCGCCGATGACCAGGCAATGGTGTTGCCCTGCACGTCGGTGATGGTGATCATGGTATTGTTGAACGTCGCATTCACATGCGCGACGCCGGAGGCGATGTTCTTGCGTTCGCGTCGGCGCACGCGTGTGGCTTCCTTGCCCATTCTGAACCCTTATCCTGGATTGCAACCGGCCGCTCCATGCCGGTCGTATGGTCCTGCTCGATCAGTCCTGCTCGACGCTATTTCTTCTTGCCGGCAATCGGCTTGGCCGGACCCTTGCGGGTCCGCGCATTGGTATGGGTCCGCTGGCCGCGGACCGGCAGGCCGCGCCGGTGGCGCAACCCGCGGTAGCAGCCAAGATCCATCAAACGCTTGATATTCATGGCGACTTCACGTCGCAGATCGCCCTCGACCATATAGTCGCGGTCGATGACCTCGCGCAGTTGCAACACCTCCTGGTCGGTCAACTGCGCCACCCGGCGCGACTCAGGGATCGACACTTTCCCCGTGATTTCCTTGGCTTTGGCCGAGCCAATGCCATGGATATATTGCAACGCGATCACGACCCGCTTGTTGGTCGGGATGTTGACACCAGCGATACGGGCCACGTCAGTCGCTCCTTGCGCGGGCGGGCTGCGGCGTTTTCGGTGCCGCCCGGCCGCTATCTATCGATTCCAATGTCACCTGAGAAGGCCACAAACGTAAAAAGCCAACGGCCTGCCTGCCGCTGCGGCTCGGCATCGCTGACTGCATCTCCGGATATTCTCTGCTTATTAAGGGATATCGCTTCCCTTCGTCAACCTCGGCCGACAAATTCGGTAAGAGGGGCAAAACTCGTGGCACGCAGTGCGGCATTGCACTGGAGCCGCTCCGAAAAGTAAGGCATTCCGGGCTTTTCGCGCGACCGCACGCATCCGAAAACTCACTCTTGCCACGAGTTTTGCCCCTCTTACCAAATTCGTACACAACCTCTTGACTGTGCAAGCGCTTTTTCATGCTTTCGGCTTGCGCGCAACCGTTCTGCGTGCTGTCGTTCGGCGCGGCCTGAGCTTGCGCCGCGCGCCGGTGTTGTGACGCAACCCGGCCGTCGCCCGACCTTTGGCTTTTTTTCCTACCACCGTGACCCGTGGGGACTTCCCCGGTCTTTTTGCCGGTCGGCGCGATCGCCGCGGCGCGCTCGCGGCCTTACCTGCTTCGCTCGCCAGAATTCTTTTAATCTCAGCGGCGACATCCCCAATTGGCGCCATGCCGTCGACCGAACGCAGCATCCCGCGTCGCCGGTAATAGGCAATGAGGGGTGCGGTCTGTTCACGGTAGGCGGCCAGCCGGCGGCGAAGGACCTCGGGGCTATCATCGTCGCGCAACGGCTCGCCACGCGCCTGCGTCTCTGCAATGCGGCTTTCGATCCGCCGGACGAGCGCCGCCTCGTCGACGCGCAACTCGATCACCGCGTCAAGCGCCTGACCATGTTCCGTCAGCAGCCGGTCGAGCGCCTGCGCCTGCGGCACCGTGCGTGGAAAGCCGTCGAGAATGAATCCGTCGCGCGCATCCGGCTGTTCGATCCGCTCGCCAACAATGCTGACGACGATGTCGTCGGGGACCAGCGCACCGCGCGCCATGATATCTTGCGCCTGCTGGCCGATCGGAGTGCCGGCGCTCACGGCCGCCCGCAGCATGTCGCCGGTCGAGAGTTGGATCAAACCGTATCTGGCGACCAGGTGCCCGGCCTGCGTTCCCTTGCCCGCCCCCGGCGGGCCCAGCAAAATCAATCTCATCTACGGCGCCCCCTCAGTTTCGACTTTTTTATCAGACCTTCGTACTGATGCGCCAGCAGGTAGCCCTGGACCTGCGACACGGTATCCATGGTCACGCTGACCACGATCAGGAGCGACGTGCCGCCGAAATAGAACGGCACCGCCGCGTAAGAAATCAGGAACTGCGGCACCAGACAGACGATCGCAAGATACGCGGCGCCGACGACGGTGATCCGCGACAGCACGTAATCGATGTACTCGGCCGTGCGCTCGCCCGGCCGGATGCCGGGAATGAAACCGCCGTGCTTTTTCAGGTTGTCGGCGGTCTCCGTCGGATTGAAGACGATCGCGGTATAGAAAAAGGCGAAAAAGACGATGAGGCCGACATAGAGGGCGAGGAACAGCGGCCGCCCCTGTCCAAGCTCGGTCGTAATCGCAGTGAGCCATCCCGGTCCCCGCCCCGCGGTGAAGTTGGCGACCGTCGTCGGCAGCAACAACAGCGAGGAGGCGAAGATCGGCGGAATCACGCCGGAAGTATCGAGCTAGAGAGGCAGATGCGAAGATTGGCCCTCGAACATGCGGTTGCCGACCTGGCGTTTCGGATACTGTATCAGCAGGCGGCGTTGCGCGCGCTCCATGAACACGATGAAGGTTATGACGGCGACCGCCATCACCAGCACGATGAGAATGAGTCCGGTCGACAGCGCACCCTGGCGGCCGAGTTCAAGCGTGCCGGCGATGGCCGAGGGCAATTGGGCCACGATGCCCGCCATGATGATGAGCGAAGAGCCATTGCCGATGCCCCGCTGGGTGATCTGCTCACCGAGCCACATCAGGAACATAGTGCCGCCGGTCAGTGTGATCACCGTAGAGATGACGAAGAACAGGCCCGGCGAGGTGACCACGTTGGTAGCGCCTTCGAGGCCGACGGAAATGCCGTAAGCCTGGAATGCCGCAAGCACCACGGTGAGGTAGCGCGTATATTGGTTGATCATCTTGCGGCCCTGCTCGCCCTCTTTCTTGAGGTTTTCGAGCGTGGGCGACACCGTCGTCATCAGCTGGATGATGATCGAGGCGGAAATATAGGGCATGATGTTCAGCGCGAAGATCGCCATGCGGTGGATGCCGCCGCCAGCGAACATATTGAACATGCCTAAAATGCCGCCGGATTGCTGATTGAAAATCTGGTTCCAGGCGTTGGGATCGATGCCCGGCAGCGGGATGTAGGTGCCGAGCCGGTAGACCAGGAGCGCGCCCAACGTAAACCAGATGCGCTTCTTCAGCTCCTCGGCCTTGGCCAGCGCCGAAAAGTTGAGATTGGCCGCCAATTGCTCTGCCGCAGAAACCATCCGCCGAATGCTCCCGTGTGCCGCCCGGCTTTATATAGGGGTCAGGCCGCCTGTTCGCCCGCCGCCGGCTTGGGGCCGAGAATTTCAACCGTACCGCCCGCCTCTTCGACGGCGGCGATTGCCGCCTTCGAGGCGCCGAAGACCGCGAGCGTGAGCTTGGTCTTAAGCGCGCCACCGCCAAGAAGACGCACGCCGTCCTTGGCGCGGCGGAGCACGCCGGCCGTGACGAGCGCCGCCGCGTCAATCTTACCCGCCGGATCAAGCCGGCCGGCATCGATTGCTTGCTGCAGGCGTCCGAGATTGACCTCGTTGAGCCGGCGCGCAAACGCCACGTTCTTGAATCCGCGCTTGGGCAGGCGGCGGTGCAACGGCATTTGGCCGCCTTCAAATCCCTTGATGCGCGCGCCGGAGCGGGCTGTCTGGCCTTTGCCGCCGCGTCCGCCGGTCTTGCCCTTGCCGGAGCCAATCCCACGGCCGATGCGTTTTCCCACTTTGCGCGCACCGGGCCGATCGGCAAGTTCGTGGAGTTTCATTTTTCGCATCCCTTCGTTCGCCGTCATCCTGAGGTGCACGCCGCAGGCGCGCCTCGAAGGATGCACCCGCAGCGCCGGGGCCGTCGCCCTTCGAGGCTCGGCGCTTTGCGCCGAGCGCCTCAGGGTGACGGAAATTATTTCTCCGCCACGCGCACCAGATGCGCGACCTTGGCGATCATCCCGCGCGTCTGCGGCGTATCCAAAAGCCTGGCGACACGCCCGATCTTGTTGAGCCTGAGGCCGACCAGCGTCTCGCGCTGGGCATGATGGCGGCGTAGTGGACTGCCGGTCTGCTCGACCGTGATGGTCTTGCCCGCCGTGCCGCCCGCCGTCTTGCCCGAGCTGTTACCGGTATTCATTCGCTCACTCCCGGACGCGGCGCTCAGTCGGCCGCCGCCTGTTCAACCTCGACATCGCGGCGGCGCGCCTGCAGCGCTGAAACCTTGACGTTCCTTCGCGCCGCGACCGCGCGTGGCGAATCCTGATGTTTGAGCGCATCGAAAGTGGCCCGCACCACATTGTACGGGTTCGAGGTGCCCAGCGATTTCGCCACCACGTCCTGCATGCCGAGCGTCTCGAAGACGGCGCGCATCGGACCGCCGGCGATGATGCCGGTGCCGGGCGGTGCCGCGCGCAGATGGACCTTGCCGGCGCCGTGGCGCCCGGCAACGTCGTGATGCAATGTCCGCCCTTCGCGCAGCGGCACGCGGATGAGCGCGCGCTTTGCGGCGTCGGTCGCCTTGCGGATGGCCTCCGGCACCTCGCGCGCCTTGCCGTGGCCGAAGCCGACGCGGCCTTTCTGGTCGCCGACGACGACGAGCGCCGCAAAACCGAAACGACGCCCGCCTTTCACGACCTTGGCGACGCGGTTGATGTGGACGAGCTTGTCGACGAACTCGCTCTCGCGCTCTTCGGTTCGCCGCTCGCGGGATTCACGGGCCATGTCTGTCTGCCATGTTGTTCAACCCTTTGCTCCGAGACGAGAGGACAGACGACGGACGACAGAAGACGGAAATATCTGTGCCGGGTCGCTTGCCTTATCTGTCCTCCGTCGTCCGTCCTCCGTCCTCAGAAATTAAGCCCGGCCTCTCGCGCCGCTTCCGCCAAGGCCTTGACGCGGCCGTGATAGAGATAACCGCCGCGGTCGAAAACCACGTCCTTGACGCCCGTTTGCTGCGCCCGCTCCGCGATGAGCCTGCCGACGGTTTTTGCCGCCTCGACATTGGCGCCGGTCTTGAGCTCGCTACGCGTCGGCTTCTCGATCGAGGAGGCCGAGGCCAAGGTGACACCGCGGTCGTCGTCGATCACCTGCGCATAGATATGCTTGGAGGAGCGGAACACGCAGAGCCGTTTGCGGCCCTGCGCCGCCGCGCGCAACGCGCCCCGGACCCGGCTCCGCCGCCGCTCTATTCTGTGCTGCAACTTGCTCATCGGCGGCTCCGTTATTTCTTCTTGCCTTCCTTGCGGAAAATGCGCTCGCCGGCGTATTTGATGCCCTTGCCCTTGTAGGGCTCCGGCGGCCGGTAGCCGCGAATCTCGGCGGCGACTTGCCCGACCTTCTGGCGGTCGACGCCTGAGATCACGATCTCGACCGGGCGCGGGGTCGCGATGGTGATACCCTCTGGGATCGGATAGACCACGTCGTGGCTGTAGCCGAGCGCGAGTTGCAGGTTCTTGCCCTGCACCGCCGCGCGGTAGCCGACGCCGTTGATCTCGAGCCGCTCTTCAAAGCCCTTGGTCACGCCGGCGACCAGATTGGCCACGAGCGTGCGCGAGGTGCCCCATTGCGCCCGCGCGCGCTTGCTCTCGACGCGTGGATCGATCTTGATCTCGCCCCCCTCGATCTTGACCGCCACGTCGTCATGCAACACGGCCGACAGCGCGCCTTTCGGGCCTTTCACCTTTACGATCTGGCCTTCGACATTGGCAGTGACGCCGGCGGGGACCACGATCGCCTTCTTGCCGATGCGGGACATGCTTAAAACACCGTGCAAAGGATTTCGCCGCCGACATTGGCGTCGCGGGCATCGTGGTCGGCCATCACGCCTTTCGGCGTCGATACAATGGCGACGCCGAGGCCGTTGTTGACCCGCGGCAGATTGCGGACCGAGGTATAGACGCGGCGCCCGGGCTTTGAAACGCGCTCGATCTCGCGGATGACCGGCTCGCCGTCGAAGTATTTAAGCTCGATCTCGATCTCCGAGTGGCCTTCGCGCTCAACCACCGCATAGCCCCGGATGAAGCCTTCGGTCTTGAGCACGTCGAGCACCCGCTCGCGCAGCTTCGAACTCGGGCTTGAGACCTTGCTCTTGTTGCGCATCTGCGCGTTACGGATGCGGGAAAGGAGATCGCCAAGCGGATCGTTCATCATCATTTTCGATCCTCCTACCAGCTCGACTTCAGCAGGCCGGGAATCAACCCTTTCGAGCCGAGTTCGCGCAGGGCGATGCGCGACAGCTTGTGCTTGCGGTAAAACCCGCGCGGCCGCCCCGTCACCTCGCAGCGGTTGCGGACGCGGGTGGCGGATGAGTTGCGCGGCAATTCGGCAAGCTTGAGCGTGGCGGCGAAGCGATCCTCCACGGGCTGCGTCCGGTCGCGCGCGATCGCTTTGAGCCGCGCCCGCCGCCCGGAGAATTTCTTCGTCAGCCGGCGACGCCGGCTGTTCTTCTCGATCGCACTTTTCTTCGCCATCTCCCTTCTCTCCTTGCGGTTCCGCGTCTGAGGCCCTTCTCGGAAGTCGCTTTGCTGGTCTCGGGCTTCTCGGCCTCACTGCCGGAACGGAAAATTGAATGCCGTTAATAAGGCCCGCGCCTCTTCGTCGTTGCGCGCGGTGGTGCACACGGTGATGTCCATGCCCCAGATGTCGGCGGTCTTGTCGTAGTCGATCTCGGGAAACACGATGTGTTCCCTGATGCCCAGCGTGTAGTTGCCGCGACCGTCGAAGCTCTTCGGGCTCAGGCCGCGGAAGTCCCGCACGCGCGGCAGCGCGATATTGATGAGCCGGTCCAGAAATTCGTACATCCGCGTCTTGCGCAACGTCACCTTGCAGCCGATCGGCTGGCCGGTGCGCACCTTGTAAGTGGCGATCGACTTGCGCGCCTTGGTAATGACCGCCTTCTGCCCGGCAATCAGGGCGAGATCGGCGGCGGCCGACTCGACCTTCTTGCGATCGGCGACACCTTCGCCGATGCCCATGTTGATGACGATCTTGTCGAGCCGCGGGGTCTGCAAGCGATTTTTGTAGTCGAACTGGTCGACCAGCCGGCCGCGGATCGCGCTTTCGAAGGCGACCTTCAGACGCGCCGGCGGCGGCGGCTCGGCCGCGACCGGCCGCGAGGCCGCTTTAGCTTGAACGGCGCCCTTATCGCCAGCGCCGGCCGCGGCCGTGTCGGCCTTTTCAGGCTTCGGCGCCTTGCCGGCTTTTTCGGCCTTGGCCGGCTTCGCCTCCTTCTCGGCCTTCCCGGGCTGCGGCTTCCCGCTCTTGTCGCCCTTTTTGGCCTTCTTCTTTTCACCGTCAGTCATGGATATCGACTCCCGATCGCTTGGCGACGCGCACCTTCTTGCGCGCATCGCCTTCGCCCTCGAATCTGAAGCCCACCCGCGTCGGCTTGCCGTCCTTGGGATCGGCAAGGGCGATATTGGAAAGGTGGATCGGCGCCTCCTTGGAGACGATGCCGCCTTCCTGGGCGGCGCTCTGCTTCTGGTGGCGCTTGACCATGTTGACGCCACGCACCAGCGCGCGAGCCTCGGCTGGGCGCACCTCGATCACCTCGCCGGTGCGGCCCTTGTCGCGGCCGGCGATCACCACCACCGTGTCGCCCTTTCTGATGCGCGCCGCCATCACAGCACCTCCGGCGCCAGCGAGATGATCTTCATGTGGTTCTTGGCCCGCAGCTCCCGCGGAACCGGACCGAAAATGCGGGTGCCGACCGGCTCCATCTGCGGCGTGATCAGCACTGCCGCGTTCCTGTCGAAGCGAATGATCGAACCGTCGGGACGCTTGATGTCCTTGGCCACGCGCACGATCACCGCCTTCATCACGTCGCCTTTCTTGACGCGGCCGCGCGGAATCGCCTCCTTGACCGAGACGACAATGACGTCGCCGATGGTGGCGTATTTGCGCTTTGAGCCGCCGAGCACCTTGATGCACATGACGCGGCGCGCGCCGGAATTGTCGGCGACATCGAGGTTGGTCTGCATCTGGATCATGGTGAAACGTCCTTACGACGCCCTCTTCTTCTCGCCGCGCACCACGGCCCAGCGCTTGAGCTTGGAGATCGGGCGGTGCTCCTCGATCCACACGATGTCGCCGACCTTGAACTCGTTGTTCTCATCGTGCGCATAATATCTTTTCGAGCGGCGCACCGTCTTCTTGAACAACGGATGGGTGAAGCGGCGCTCCACGCGCACCACCAGCGTCTTGTTCTGCTTGTCGCTAACCACGACGCCTTGCAAGCTGCGCTTGGGCATTTTCTTCCGTCCTCGTTGGCTTTTCCGCTCATTCCCGCGCAAGCGGGAATCCAGGTGACGCAGCCTGGAACCGGGTCCCCGCTTTCGCGGGGACGAGCGGGTCAAAATGCTGGCTCGATCCCATCGGGTTCACTCTAGCGTTTCGGCGCGCGCTTCTGCTGCGCGATGGTCTTGAGCCGGGCGATGTCGCGCCGCACTTCGCGCACGCGCGCGGTATTCTCCAACTGGCCGGTGGCGCGCTGGAACCGCAGGTTGAACTGCTCCTTCTTCAGCTTGAGCACCTCGTCGTCGATCTGGTCGAGCGTCATCGTTCTGATGTCGGCAGACTTCATGATGGCTACTCGCTGATGCGCTCGACGAAACGGGTCTTTACCGGCAGCTTGGCGGCGGCGAGCGCCAGCGACTCTTTCGCGACCTGGATGCTGACGCCGTCGACCTCGAACAGAATGCGGCCCGGCTTGATTCGGGTCACCCACAGCTCGGGCGCGCCCTTGCCCGAGCCCATGCGCACCTCGAGCGGCTTCTTCGACACCGGCACGTCCGGAAATACCCGAATCCAGACCCGTCCCGAGCGTTTCATGTGCCGGGTCATGGCGCGGCGGGCGGCCTCGATCTGGCGCGCCGTGATCCGTTCCGGCTCGAGTGCCTTGAGCCCGAACTGGCCGAACGCCAGCGTCACCGCGCTTGATGCGGCGCCGTGGATCCGGCCCTTGTGCGCCTTGCGGAATTTCGTGCGCATGGGTTGCAGCATGACGAACGCCTCTCAAATCCTCTCTTGCCGTCGTCGGCTCACGCCGCCTCGCGGCGCGGCCGGCCGGCCTCGCTTTCCGCGATGCGCCTGTCCTGCGCCATCGGGTCGTGCTCCATGATCTCGCCTTTGAAGATCCACACCTTCACGCCGCAGGTGCCATAGGTGGTGAAGGCCGTGGCCACGCCGTAATCGACATCGGCGCGCAGCGTGTGCAGCGGTACGCGACCCTCGCGGTACCATTCCATGCGCGCGATCTCGGCGCCGCCGAGCCGACCGGAACAATTGATGCGGATGCCGCCGGCGCCGAGCCGCATCGCCGATTGCACCGCGCGCTTCATGGCGCGGCGGAAAGCCACGCGCCTTTCCAGTTGCTGCGCGATCGATTCAGCGACGAGCTGGGCGTCGAGTTCGGGCTTGCGGATCTCGACGATGTTGATGACGACGTCGCTGTCGGTGAGCTGGGCGACCTTGCGCCGCAGCTTCTCGATATCGGCGCCTTTCTTGCCGATGACCACGCCCGGGCGCGCCGAATGAATGGTGACGCGGCATTTCTTGTGCGGGCGCTCGATCACGATCTTGGAGACCGCCGCCTGCTTGAGGTCCTTCATCAGCACCTCGCGGATCTTCATGTCCTCGTGGAGGAGCGAGCCGTAGCTTGTCTTGCCCGCATACCAGCGCGAGTCCCAGGTGCGGTTGATGCCGAGCCGAAGCCCGATCGGATTGACCTTTTGACCCATCTCTGTCTCTCCTCGCCCCTAAGCCTGCGCCTCGACCTCACGCACCACGATGGTGAGGTTGGAAAACGGCTTGAAAATCCTGCCGACGCGGCCCCGCGCCCGCGGCATGTGACGCTTGATCACGAGTGCCTTGCCGACATGGGCTTCGGCGACGACGAGATCGTCGACATCGAGATCGTGATTGTTCTCGGCATTGGCAATCGCCGATTCCAAACACTTGCGCACGTCGCGGGCGATGCGCTTGCGCGAGAATTCGAGATCGGCGAGCGCCGTCTCGACCTTCTTGCCGCGAATGAGTTGCGCCAAGAGATTGAGCTTCTGCGGACTTACCCGCAGCATGCGGGAAACGGCCTTGGCCTCGTTCTCGGCCAAAGAGCGTTCACGTCCCTTCTTGCTCATGATCGTCCTCCGCGCCTCACGATGCGCTTGCCGCCGGCGCCGCCGGCGCCGCAGCGCCGCCCGCCGCGGGCGCGGCGCTGCGTTTTGCCTTGCGGTCGGACGCATGGCCGTAAAACGAGCGGGTCGGTGCGAATTCGCCGAACTTGTGGCCGACCATCTCCTCGGTGACGATCACCGGGATGTGCTTCTGCCCGTTGTAGACGCCGAAGGTGAGCCCCACGAATTGCGGCAGGATGGTCGAGCGGCGCGACCAGATGCGGATCATTTCGTGGCGCCCCGACGAACGCGCGGCGTCGGCTTTTTTCAAGAGATAACCGTCGACGAACGGACCCTTCCAGACCGAACGCGTCATGATCGCTTATCCTTTAACCACACGTGAACCGTCATCCTGAGGTGCGAGCGAAACGAGCCTCGAAGGATGAGCGGCCGAGGCGCCAATTGAAATCGGCTTCGCCGATTTCGACAATGTGTAGTACCCAAGTCGGCAACAGCCGACTTGGGTGCCGTCGCCTTTCGAGGCTCGACGCTGCGCGTCGCGCACCTCAAGGTGACGGAAGAAAGATCGATCGTCATCTCATTCACTTTTTCTTCTTCCGCGCATGGCGGCTGACCATGACGAATTTGTCGGTCGCCTTGTTCTTGCGCGTCTTCTTGCCCTTGGTGGGCTTGCCCCACGGCGTTACCGGATGGCGGCCGCCGCGCGTGCGCCCGCCGAGCGGATGGTCGACTGGGTTCATGGTCTCGCCGCGCACATGGCCGCGCCGACCCATCCAGCGTGTTCGCCCGGCCTTGCCGATCGCGATGTTCATGTTGTCGGGGTTCGAGACCGCACCGACGGTAGCGATGCAGCGGCCGTGCACCAGCCGCTGCTCGGTGGAATTAAGCCGCACGATCACATAATCGCCGTCGCGGCCAACGATCTGCGCATAGGTGCCGGCCGAACGCGCGATCTGCCCGCCCTTGCCGATCTTGAGCTCGATATTGTGGACGATGGTGCCCACCGGAATGCTGGCGAGCGGCATGGCGTTGCCGGGCTTGACGTCGACATGTTCGCCGGCGACGACGGTATCGCCGACGGCAAGCCGCTGGGGCGCCAGGATGTAAGCGCGTTCGCCATCGTCATATTTGATCAGTGCGATGAAGCCGGTGCGGTTGGGATCGTATTCGAGTCGCTCCACCTTGGCGGGAACGTCGAACTTGCGGCGCTTGAAGTCGAGCACCCGGTACGCCCTCTTGTGGCCGCCGCCACGATAGCGGCTGGTGATCGAGCCCGAGTTGTTGCGCCCGCCGCTCGAGTGCTTGCCTTCGGTGAGCGCCTTCACCGGATCGCCGACATGAAGACCGGAGCGATCGGCGAGCACCAGTTGGCGCTGGCCCGGCGTGACAGGATTATAGTTCTTGAGTGCCATCGACCGCCCCTACAAGCCCGTGGTTACGTCGATGCGCTGCCCCTCCTCGAGGGTCACGACGGCGCGCTTGGTCTGCGATTGGAGTCCGAAGCGGCCCTTCACGACTTTCCATTTGCCGCGCCGCCGCAGCGTGTTGACGCTCTTGACCTTTACATCGAACAATTTCTCGACCGCCTCCCTGATCTGCGGCTTAGTCGCCGTGAGCGCGACCTTGAAGATCACCTTGCCGTGCTCGGAGGCCGCGGTCGCCTTCTCGGTAATGACCGGCGACAGGATCACGTCGTAATGGCGCGGATCGTTGGTGCTCATTTGAATCGCGCCTCCAGCGCATCGATCGCGGCGCGGGTGAGCATCAGCTTGTGCCGGCGCAGGACATCGTAGACGTTTATGCCAGCAACCGGCAGCACATCGACGTTGGGAATGTTGCGTGCGGCCATGCGCACATCCGCCGCCACTTCGCCCCCCTCGATGATGAGCACATTGGCAAGCCCGAGCGCGGTGAGGCCGGCGCGCAGTGCCTTGGTCTTCGCTTCCTTGATTGCCAAGGCGTCGATGACGACGATGCCGCCGTCCTTGGCCTTTGCCGAAAGCGCATGCTTGAGCGCCAATGCGCGCACCTTTTTCGGCAGGCCGATCTCGTGGCTGCGCGGCTGCGGCCCGAATGCGCGACCGCCGCCGCGGAACAGATTGACGCGCGCCGAGCCATGACGGGCAGAGCCGGTCCCCTTCTGCCGGTACATCTTCTTGCCGGTGCGATTTATGTCGGCGCGGTTTTTCACGGCATGGGTACCGCGCCGTCGCTTGGCAAGCTGCCACACCACGCAACGATGGATGATATCCTGGCGCGGCTCCAGCCCGAAAATCGCGTCGGACAAGGTCACCGATCCGACCTCGCCGCCGTCAAGCGTCATGACTTTCAGCTCCATGTCACGCGCCCTCCTTTGCCGCAGGAGCCGCGGGGGCGGTCGGTTCGGCACCCGTCGGCGCCGCCGCTGCGGGCGCGGCGGGCGCGGCCGACGCGGTCTCGGCGAGCTTGAACCTGCCGGGTTTCGGCACGCTGTCCGGCAGTTTCTTCTTCACGGCGTCGCGCACCGTGATCCAGCCGCCCTTGACGCCCGGCACCGCGCCCTCGACCAGGATGAGGCCGCGCTCGACATCGGTCTGCATCACCTTGAGATTGAGCGTGGTCACCCGCTCGACCCCCAGATGGCCGGCCATCTTCTGGTTCTTGAATGTTTTTCCGGGGTCCTGGCGGCCGCCGGTCGAACCGTGCGAGCGGTGCGAGATGGATACACCGTGACTGCCGCCCAACCCGCCGAAATTCCACCGCTTCATTGGCCCGGCCCAACCCTTGCCGGTCGAGGTGCCGGTAACATCGACATATTGCCCGACGACGAAGTGGTCCGCCGTGATCTCGGCGCCAACCGGGATCAGAGCGTCATCGTCGACGCGGAATTCAGCAAGCTTGCGCTTGGGCTCGACCTTGGCGACGGCGAAATGGCCGCGGTCGGCCTTGGTCGTGCGCTGAGCCTTGCGCGCCCCGGCGCCCAGTTGCAGGGCAACATAGCCGTTTTTTTCCTTGGTGCGATGGGCCACCACCTGGCAATGAGCAAGCTGGAGCACCGTCACCGGCACGTGCTCGCCGGCCGCGGTGAAGAGGCGCGTCATCCCGACCTTCTGTGCCAGCACTCCGGAGCGCATTTTTGTCCCCTCCGCGCCTTACAGCTTGATCTCGACGTCGACGCCGGCGGCAAGATCGAGCTTCATCAACGCATCGACGGTCTGCGGCGTCGGATCGACAATGTCCAAGAGCCGCTTGTGCGTGCGCATCTCAAACTGCTCGCGACTCTTCTTGTCGATGTGCGGCGAGCGGTTGACGGTGAATTTCTCGATCTTGGTCGGCAGCGGAATTGGCCCGCGCACCTGCGCGCCGGTGCGTTTGGCGGTATTGACGATCTCGCGTGTCGATGCATCGAGGATGCGGTGATCGAACGCCTTGAGCCGGATGCGTATGTTCTGGCCGTTCATCAGTCGTCTCGCTTTCTCCCCCTCTCCCCGCTTGCGGGGAGAGGGGCGGGTGAGGGGGTTTTGCCGCTTGGCTCAGTATCGCGGCAAGGCCCCCTCACCCGCTCGCTTCGCTCGCGACCTCTCCCCGCGCGCGGGGAGAGGTAAATTTCGTCATTCCAGAATGCTCGCCACCACGCCGGCGCCGACCGTGCGGCCGCCTTCGCGAATGGCAAAGCGCAGCTTTTCCTCCATGGCGATGGGCACGATCAGCTCGACTTCCATGGCGATGTTGTCGCCGGGCATGACCATTTCGGTGCCCTCCGGCAGCTTCACCACGCCGGTCACGTCGGTGGTGCGGAAATAGAACTGCGGCCGGTAATTGGTGAAGAACGGCGTATGGCGTCCGCCCTCCTCCTTGGTGAGGATATAGGCCTCGGCCTTGAACTTGGTGTGCGGCTTCACCGAGCCCGGCTTGCACAGCACCTGGCCGCGCTCGACCTCTTCGCGCTTGGTGCCGCGCAGGAGACAACCGACATTGTCGCCGGCCTCGCCCTGGTCGAGCAGCTTGCGGAACATCTCGACCCCGGTGACGGTCGTCTTCTGCGTCGGCCTGATGCCGACGATCTCGACCTCGTCGCCGACCTTGACGATGCCGCGCTCGATGCGGCCGGTGCATACCGTGCCGCGGCCGGAGATCGAGAACACGTCTTCGACCGGCATCAGGAAGGGCTGGTCCTTCGGACGCTCCGGCTGCGGGATGTAGTCGTCCACCGCCTTCATCAGCTCCAGAACGGAGTCGTGGCCGAGCTTGGGATCCTTGCCGTCGAGCGCCATCAGCGCCGAGCCCTTGACCACCGGAATCTTGTCGCCGGGGAAATTGTATTTGGAAAGCAGCTCGCGCACCTCGAGCTCGACGAGTTCAAGAAGCTCCGGATCGTCCACCATGTCCACCTTGTTGAGATAGACGACGAGCGCCGGCACGCCGACCTGGCGCGCGAGCAGGATGTGCTCGCGGGTCTGCGGCATCGGCCCATCGGCCGCGCTCACCACCAGGATGGCGCCGTCCATCTGCGCGGCCCCGGTGATCATGTTCTTCACATAGTCGGCGTGGCCGGGACAATCGACGTGGGCATAATGGCGCTTGTCGGTTTCGTATTCGACGTGGGCGGTGGCAATCGTGATGCCGCGCGCTTTTTCCTCCGGCGCCTTGTCGATCTGGTCGTAGGCGGTAAAGGTCGCCTGGCCCTTCTCCGCCAGCACCTTGGTGATCGCCGCCGTCAGCGTCGTCTTGCCGTGATCGACATGGCCGATCGTGCCGATGTTGCAATGCGGCTTGGTGCGTTGGAATTTCTCCTTGGCCATGGGATTCTCCGTTCCGGGTCTCTTTAGGCTGGTGAAAGTGAAGCTCAGGCGTATTTCGCCTGAACCTCGTCGGCGATGCCTTTCGGCACCTCGGCATAGTGATCGAACTGCATGGTGAACGTGGCGCGCCCCTGACTCATCGAGCGCAGATTGTTGACGTAGGAGAACATGTTGGCGAGCGGCACCATCGCGGTGATGACGTTGGCGTTGCCGCGCATGTCCTGGCCCTGAATGTGGCCGCGGCGCGAGTTGAGGTCGCCGATGACCGCGCCGGTATAGTCCTCGGGCGTCACCACTTCGACCTTCATGATCGGCTCGAGCAGCACCGGAGCGCCCTTGCGCAGCGCTTCGCGCAAGGCGGCGCGCGAGGCGATCTCGAACGCGAGCGCTGAGGAGTCGACGTCGTGATAGGCCCCGTCAATCAGCGACACCTTCAGATCAACCACCGGAAAGCCCGCGAGCACGCCGGAGCCCAGCACTGACTCCAGACCCTTCTCGACGCCGGGAATGTATTCCTTGGGCACCGCGCCGCCGACGATCCCGTTGGCGAACTCAAATCCGCCGCCCGGCGGCAGTGGTTCGGCGACGATCTTTACCCGCGCATATTGGCCGGCGCCGCCCGTCTGTTTCTTATGGGTATAGTCTTCGGTTGCCCGCCGGGAGATCTTCTCGCGATAAGCGACCTGCGGTGCGCCGATGTTGGCTTCCACCTTGTAGGTGCGTTTCAAGATGTCGACCTTGATGTCGAGATGCAGTTCGCCCATCCCTTTGATGATGGTCTGACCGGACTCCGGATCGGTAGAGACGCGGAAGGACGGGTCCTCCGCCACCAGCTTGGCGAGCGCGACGCCGAGCTTCTCCTGGTCGGCCTTCGACTTCGGCTCGATGGCGATCTCGATGACCGGATCGGGAAATTCCATCTTCTCCAGAATGACCGGCTTCTGCGGATCGCACAGCGTATCGCCGGTCCGCACCTCCTTGAGCCCGGCCAGCGCCACGATGTCGCCGGCGAAGGCCTCTTTGATGTCCTCGCGGTTGTTGGCGTGCATGAGGAGCATGCGGCCCACGCGTTCCTTGCGCTCCTTGGTCGAGTTCAGCACGCCGGTGCCGCTATCGAGCCTTCCCGAATAGATGCGGCAGAACGTGATGGTGCCGACGAACGGGTCGTCCATGATCTTGAACGCCAGGATCGAAAGCGGCTCTGAATCGGAGGAACGGCGCGCGACCTCGTTGCCCTTGAGGTCGACACCCTTGATCGGCGGCACGTCGAGCGGCGACGGCAGGTAGTCGATCACGGCATCGAGCAGCGGCTGCACGCCTTTGTTCTTGAAGGCGGAGCCGCACAGCACCGGAAAGAACGTACCGGCGACGGTGGCCTTGCGGATGAGGCGCTTGAGCGTCGCCTCGTCGGGCTCGCGGCCTTCGAGGTAAGCCGTCATGGCTTCGTCATCGAGTTCCACGGCGGCCTCGACCAGCTTCTCGCGATATTCGCTGGCCTGATCCTTAAGCTCTGCCGGAATTTCGATGTCGTGATATTTCGCCCCGAGCGTCTCCTCGTTCCAGACGACGCCGACCATGCGCACGAGATCGATGACGCCTCTGAACTGGCTCTCGGCACCGATGGGAAGCTGGATCGCCACCGGCTTGGCGCCCAGGCGGTCGACAATATCCGTCAGGCACCGGAAGAAATCCGCGCCGATCTTGTCCATCTTGTTGCAGAAGACGATGCGCGGGACCTTGTAGCGGTCGCCCTGCCGCCACACCGTCTCGGTCTGCGGCTCGACGCCCTGGTTGGAATCGAGCACGCAAACGGCGCCGTCGAGCACGCGCAGCGAGCGCTCCACCTCGATGGTGAAATCGACATGGCCGGGCGTATCGATGATGTTGAGGCGCTTGCCGCCCCAGAACGCCGTGGTCGCCGCCGACGTGATGGTGATGCCGCGCTCCTGCTCCTGTTCCATCCAGTCCATGGTCGCGGCGCCTTCATGCACCTCGCCCATCTTGTGGCTCTTGCCGGTGTAATAGAGGATGCGCTCAGTCGTGGTGGTCTTGCCGGCATCGATGTGGGCCATGATGCCGAAATTGCGGTAATCCTCGATCGGATGGCTGCGGGGCATGGAAAAAAGAATCCTTCGCTGTCGCGTGCTTCACCAGCGATAATGCGAGAATGCGCGGTTGGCTTCGGCCATACGGTGCGTATCTTCGCGCTTCTTGACGGCGTTTCCCCTGTTGTTCGAGGCATCGAGCAGCTCGGCCGAGAGCCGTTCGGTCATCGTCTTCTCGTTGCGCTCGCGCGCGGCGGCAATGATCCAGCGGATGCCCAGCGCCTGGCGCCGCGACGAGCGCACTTCCACCGGCACCTGATAGGTGGCGCCGCCGACGCGGCGCGAGCGCACTTCGATCGACGGCATCACATTGTCGAGCGCCTGCTCGAACACGGTGATCGGATTCTGGCGGGTCTTTCCTTCGATCATCTCCAACGCGCCATAAACGATGCCCTCCGCCACCGACTTCTTGCCGGCGTGCATCACCGAGTTCATGAATTTCGTGACCACGACGTTGCCGAACTTCGGGTCCGGCAGGATCTCACGCTTATCTGCCCTGTGGCGGCGGGACATCTCGTTCTCTCTATCCTTCGTCATGGCCGGGCTTGACCCGGCCATCCACGTCTACAATTTGCCTCTCGCGATCCCCGGGTCTCGCTGCGCTCGCCCGGGGATACTGCGCAAAGAGGCCGACTATTTCGGCCGCTTTGCTCCGTATTTCGAGCGTCGCTGCTTGCGGTTCTTCACGCCCTGCGTATCGAGCACACCGCGCAGAATATGGTAGCGCACGCCGGGCAGATCCTTGACCCGGCCGCCGCGGATCAGCACCACCGAGTGCTCCTGCAGGTTATGGCCCTCGCCGGGTATGTAGCCGATAACCTCGAAGCCGTTGGTCAGCCGCACCTTGGCGACCTTGCGCAAGGCCGAATTCGGCTTCTTCGGTGTCGTGGTGTAAACGCGCGTGCACACGCCGCGTTTCTGCGGCGACTGCTGCAAGGCCGGCACCTTCTTCTTCGCATGCTGCACCACCCGCGGCTTGCGAATGAGCTGATTGACCGTCGGCATCCTTCACCATGCTCCAAGACGGGGCACTCGCCCCTTTGGCCTGAACTCTCGCTTTCGGGACTTTCGCCCCGGTTGTCATTTTTCGGGACCTGGATCCCGTTGCAGCCTCGGCCCGCACCGCCCCGCGGCAGCACGCCATTCGCGCAAAACCACAGCGCGCCATCCGCCTCCGAGACGGGGAGCGCTTGACCTTCGCAGAGGACCGCGATCACGCGAGCGCGGTCATGCCCCGATGATCTGACTTCCGAAGCCAGAGGCAGCGTTTGGACTTCCTGCGTCGAGGCGTCACGCCGCGTCCCCAACAGCCCCGACAGGGGGCCCAAGAAAGCAAGGACTTTCAAGACCTTGTCAGGAACCCGGCAGGCCGTTCCGACGGGCGAAGTTCACCGCCTGCCGAAAAGTGTGGCGTATCTATCGGCGCGGTCGCGCGAAGTCAAGCCGACACGGACGAAAAAGTGCGGTGGCGCAAGCACATCTGCGCCGACCGTTTCATCAAACGGAAAAGCGGCCAGTCGGCCGCCTTCCCGTAATTTGCGAACGCCCCCGCTCCTGCCCCGCCTACTCCGCCGCCGGCAGCGCCGCCGGCTCGGCGGCGGCCTCGGCCTTGAGCGCCGCCTCCTTCTCGCGCTCCGCAAGGATGAGCTGGTCGCGCTTGATCGCGACCTCGCGCAGCCGGTTCATCATCGCGCCGGTGCCGGCCGGGATCAGGCGGCCGACGATGACGTTCTCCTTCAGCCCGTCGAGCGTATCGGCCTTGCCATTGACCGCCGCCTCGGTGAGCACGCGGGTCGTCTCCTGGAACGAAGCCGCGGAGATGAACGAGCGCGTCTGCAGCGAAGCCTTGGTGATGCCAAGCAGCACCGGATGCGCGCTCGCCGGCTTCTTGCCTTCCGCCGCCGCGCGGGCGTTGACCTCGTCGAACTCGATCTCGTCGACCTGCTCGCCCTGGATGAGGTCGGTCTCGCCGGAGTCGTCGACCTCGACCTTCTGGAGCATCTGCCGCACGATCACCTCGATGTGCTTGTCGTTGATGGACACGCCCTGGAGCCGATACACTTCCTGGATCTCGTTGACGAGGTAGCCGGCAAGCTCCTCGACCCCCTTGATCGCCAGAATGTCGTGCGGCGCCGGGTTGCC
Organism: Pseudomonadota bacterium; assembly: GCA_021811945.1. Lineage (GTDB taxonomy): Bacteria > Pseudomonadota > Alphaproteobacteria > Rhizobiales > Xanthobacteraceae > BOG-931. The sequence continues at coordinate 24,714 of JAKAPE010000004.1, forward strand.
TTCGACAACGAAATCGCCCTTCTCGATGACGTCGCCGTCCTGCAGGTGGATGTGCTTGCCCTTGGGAACGAGGTACTCCTTCGCCTCTTCGTCCTCGTTCGCGGGCTCGATCATGATCCGCCGCTTGTTCTTGTAGTCGCGGCCGAAGCGAACGGTGCCGGAGATTTCGGCGATGACCGCGGATTCCTTGGGCCGCCGCGCCTCGAATAGTTCGGCGACACGCGGCAGGCCGCCGGTGATGTCGCGCGTCTTTGCGCCTTCCGTCGGGATGCGGGCGATGACGTCGGCCGCCCTCACCTTGGCGCCGGGATCGACGGAAATGATGGCGTCGACGGCGAGCATATACCGGGCATCGCCGCCGCGGCTGAGCTTGAGAACCTTGCCGTCTTTGCCTTTGATCACCAAAGCGGGGCGCAACTCCTGCTGACCTCGGACGGAGCCCGAGCGCCAGTCGATCACCACGCGCTTGGCGATGCCGGTCGACTCGTCGAGGGTCTCGGTCATCGACTGCCCCTCGACCAGGTCCTCGAAGCCGATCGTGCCGTCGACTTCGGTGAGGATCGGGCGGGTATAGGGGTCCCACTCGGCGATGCGCTCGCCGCGTTTGATGTGCTGACCGTCTTCCACCCTGAGCCGCGCGCCGTACTGGATGCGGTGCACGGCACGCTCGGTGCCGTCCGGATCGAGCACGGCCACGATCAGGTTGCGGCCCATCGCGATCAGATCGCCGTCCGAATTGCGGGCCACGTTGAGGTTCTTGATCTTGACGGTGCCCTCGAAGTTCGACGCGACGAACGACTGCTCTGAAATCTGCGCCGCGCCGCCGATGTGGAACGTGCGCATGGTGAGCTGGGTGCCCGGCTCGCCGATCGACTGCGCCGCGATGACGCCGACCGCTTCGCCGATGTTGACGGGCGTGCCGCGGGCAAGATCGCGCCCGTAGCACTTGGCGCAGACGCCGGTCTGCGTTTCGCAGGTGAGCACCGAGCGGATGCGCACCTCCTGCACCCCGGCATTGACCAGCCGCTCGACATGCGGCTCATCGAGCAGCGTGCCGTTGGCGACCAGCACCTCGTTGCTCGAAGGATCGCGCACGTCCTCGGCCGTGGTACGGCCCAGGATGCGGCTCGCCAGCGAAGCGACGACCTGGCCGGCGTCGACTATGGCGCGCACCTTGATGCCGTGCGAGGTGCCGCAGTCGTCCTCGGTGACGATGCAGTCCTGCGCCACGTCCACGAGGCGCCGGGTCAGATAGCCGGAGTTTGCCGTTTTCAGCGCGGTGTCGGCGAGGCCCTTGCGCGCGCCATGCGTCGAGTTGAAATACTCGAGCACCGAGAGCCCTTCCTTGAAGTTGGAGATGATCGGACTCTCGATGATCTCGCCCGAAGGCTTGGCCATGAGGCCGCGCATGCCGGCGAGCTGGCGCATCTGCGCCGGCGAGCCGCGCGCGCCGGAATGCGCCATCATGTAGATGGAGTTGACCTGCGCCTCCGCGCCCTTCTCTGCCGCCGGCTTGGCCGCCGAGATTTCGCGCATCATCTCGTCGGCGATCTTCTCCGTGCACTTCGACCAGGCATCGACCACCTTGTTGTATTTTTCGCCTTGGGTGATCAGGCCGTCGTTGTATTGCTGCTCGAATTCCTTGACCAGCTCGCGCGTCTTTTCGACGATCGAGCGCTTGGAGCGCGGCACCACCATGTCGTCCTTGCCGAACGAGATGCCCGCCTTGAAAGCGTGGTGGAAGCCGAGCGCCATGACGCGGTCGCAGAAGATGACCGTCTCCTTCTGCCCGCAGTGGCGGTAGACGGTATCGATCATCGCGGAGATTTCGCGCTTCGTCATCAGCTTGTTGACGATGTCGAAGGATATCTTGGGGTGTTTCGGCAGGACCTCGCCGAGAATCACGCGCCCGGGCGTGGTGTCGTGTTCCTGTCCCTCCCGGCGGTATTTGATCCTGGCATGCAGCGTCACCGACCTCTCGTGAAGCGCATGCTCGAGGGCCGCGAAACTCTTGTAGAATCCCTGCTTTGGAATCTTGGCGCCCGTGTACTTGGAAGCCTCCGCGCCAAAGATTTTCCTTAGCTCATCGTCGGTGAAGTACTTGAACTCCCCTGGTTGCCCGTCCGCCTCGAGAGAAAGATAGTAGAGGCCGAGCACGATGTCCTGCGACGGCACGATGATCGGCGAGCCGTTGGCCGGGTGCAGGATGTTGTTCGTTGACATCATCAGAACGCGCGCCTCGAGCTGCGCCTCGAGCGACAGCGGCACGTGCACCGCCATCTGGTCGCCGTCGAAGTCGGCGTTGAAGGCGGCGCAGACGAGCGGATGGAGTTGGATCGCCTTGCCTTCGATCAGCACCGGCTCGAACGCCTGGATGCCGAGCCGATGCAGCGTCGGCGCCCGGTTGAGCAGCACCGGATGCTCGCGGATCACCTCGTCGAGGATGTCCCAGACTTCCGGCTTCTCCTTCTCCACCAGCTTCTTCGCCTGCTTCACCGTCGTCGACAGGCCCTTGGCGTCGAGCCGCGAATAGATGAACGGCTTGAACAGTTCGAGCGCCATCTTCTTCGGCAGCCCGCACTGGTGCAGCTTCAGCTCGGGGCCGACCACGATCACCGAACGACCGGAATAGTCCACGCGCTTGCCGAGCAGGTTCTGGCGGAAGCGCCCCTGCTTTCCTTTCAGCATGTCGGCGAGCGATTTCAACGGTCGCTTGTTGGCGCCGGTGATGACGCGGCCGCGACGGCCGTTGTCGAACAAGGCGTCGACCGCCTCCTGCAGCATCCGCTTCTCGTTGCGGATGATGATGTCGGGAGCGCGCAGCTCGATAAGCCGCTTCAGGCGGTTGTTGCGGTTGATGACCCGTCGGTAGAGGTCGTTGAGATCGGAGGTGGCGAAGCGGCCGCCGTCGAGCGGCACCAGCGGACGCAGGTCCGGCGGGATCACCGGCACATGCGTCAGGATCATCCATTCCGGCTTATTGCCGGACTGGATGAACGCCTCGATCAGCTTGAGCCGTTTGGCGAGCTTCTTCGGCTTGAGATCGGAGGTCGATTCCGCGATCTCCTTGCGCAGCTCCGCGGCCAGCTTCGCCAGATCGAGCGCCTTGAGCATTTCGCGGATCGCTTCGGCGCCGATTATCGCGGTGAAGCTGTCGGCGCCGTACTGGTCCTGCGCCTTGAGGTATTCGTCCTCGGACAGGAGCTGGCGATCCTTGAGCGGGGTCAGGCCCGGCTCGAGCACGATGTAGTACTCGAAATAGAGGATGCGCTCAAGATCCTTGAGCGTCATGTCCAGCAGAAGCCCGATGCGTGAAGGTAGCGACTTCAAGAACCAGATATGCGCCACCGGCGCGGCCAGCTCGATATGGCCCATGCGCTCACGGCGCACCCGCGACAGGGTCACCTCGACCGAGCACTTCTCGCAAATGATGCCTTTGTACTTCATCCGCTTGTATTTGCCGCACAGGCATTCGTAGTCCTTGATCGGCCCGAATATGCGCGCGCAGAACAGTCCGTCGCGCTCGGGCTTGAAGGTGCGGTAATTGATGGTCTCCGGCTTCTTGATCTCGCCGTAAGACCAGGACAGAATCTTTTCCGGGCTGGCGATCGAGATCCGGATCTGATCGAAGACCTGAGCCGGCGTCTGCGGGCTGAAAAGATTCATGATCTCTTGGTTCATCGTCTTCTCCGTTTCAGATGACAGACGACGGATGACAGACGACAGATCGCCGTCTCTTTCTCCGTCCTCTGCCCTCCGACATCTGTCCTCTGGTCACTCCGCCGCCGTGGCGATCTCGCCGCCGCGCTGCTGCTTCGAATTGTGCAGATCGACGTTCAGCCCGAGCGAGCGCATCTCCTTGACCAGCACGTTGAACGATTCCGGAATGCCGGCTTCGAATGTGTCGTCGCCGCGCACGATCGCTTCGTAGACCTTAGTGCGGCCGGCGACGTCGTCGGACTTCACCGTCAGCATTTCCTGCAGCGTGTAGGCGGCGCCGTAGGCCTCGAGCGCCCACACCTCCATCTCGCCGAAGCGCTGGCCGCCGAACTGCGCCTTGCCGCCCAGCGGCTGCTGGGTGACGAGGCTGTAGGGGCCGATCGAGCGGGCGTGGATCTTGTCGTCGACGAGGTGGTGCAGCTTGAGCATGTAAATGTGGCCGACCGTCACCTTGCGGTCGAAGGCATCGCCGGTGCGTCCGTCGTAGAGCGTCACTTGCCCGGAATGGTCGAGCCCGGCGAGGTCGAGCATGTGTTCGATATCCGCCTCCTTGGCGCCGTCGAACACCGGCGTGGCGATCGGCACGCCGTGGCGCAGATTGTGGCCCAGCTCGAGCAAGCCCTTCTCGTCGAGCGACTTGATGGTCTCGTCGTCGCCATAGACCTTGCGCAGCAGTTCCTTGAGCGGCTTCAGGTCCTTTCTGCCCTGATAGACATCGACCGCGTGGCCGATCTTCAAGCCGAGGCCGGCGCAGGCCCAACCCAAATGGGTCTCGAGGATTTGGCCGACATTCATGCGGCTCGGCACGCCGAGCGGGTTGAGCACGATGTCGACCGGGGTGCCGTCGGCGAGGAACGGCATGTCCTCCGCCGGCACGATCTTGGACACGACGCCCTTGTTGCCGTGGCGGCCGGCCATCTTGTCGCCCGGCTGGATCTTGCGCTTCACCGCAACGAAGACCTTGACCATCTTCATCACGCCGGGCGGCAATTCGTCGCCGCGCTGGAGCTTTTCGACCTTGTCGAGGAAGCGCTGTTCGAGGCGCTTCTTCGATTCGTCGTACTGCTTCCTGATGGCCTCGATCTCCGCCATGACCTTGTCGTTGGGGGAAGCGAACAGCCACCATTGCGAGCGCGGATATTCTTCGAGCACCGCGCGGGTGATCTTAGTGTCTCTCTTGAAGCCCTTGGGGCCGGCGATGCCCTGGCGACCTTCGAGAAGTTCGGCGAGACGGCCGTAGACGTTGCGGTCGAGGATCGCCTGCTCGTCGTCGCGGTCCTTGGCCAGCCGTTCGATCTCCTCGCGCTCGATGGCGAGCGCACGCTCGTCCTTCTCGACGCCGTGGCGGTTGAAGACGCGCACCTCGACGACGGTTCCCTGCACGCCGGGCGGAACCCGCAGCGAGGTGTCGCGGACGTCGGAGGCTTTTTCGCCGAAGATGGCACGCAGCAGTTTTTCTTCCGGCGTCATCGGGCTCTCGCCCTTCGGCGTGATCTTGCCGACCAGAATGTCGCCGGCGCGCACTTCCGCGCCGATATAGACGATGCCGGCCTCGTCGAGATTCTTCAGGGTCTCTTCCGAGACGTTGGGGATGTCGCGGGTGATCTCTTCCGGACCGAGCTTGGTATCGCGCGCCATCACCTCGAATTCCTCGATGTGGATCGAAGTGAAGACGTCGTCCTTGACGATGCGCTCGGACAGCAGGATCGAGTCCTCGAAGTTGTAGCCGTTCCACGGCATGAAGGCGACGAGGACGTTCCTGCCGAGAGCGAGTTCGCCGAGATCGGTCGATGGTCCGTCGGCGATGATGTCGCCCTTCTTGACTTGGTCGCCGACCTTCACCAGCGGCCGCTGGTTGATGCAGGTGCTTTGGTTCGAGCGCTGGAATTTCTGCAGCCGGTAGATATCGACGCCGGGCTTGGTCGGATCGGGTTCGTCGGTGGCGCGGATGACGATGCGGGTTGAATCGACCTGATCGACGACGCCGGTGCGTCGCGCGGCGATCGCCGCCCCTGAATCGCGGGCAACGACGCCCTCCATCCCGGTGCCGACGAAGGGCGCCTCCGCATGCACGAGCGGCACCGCCTGGCGCTGCATGTTGGAGCCCATCAGCGCGCGGTTGGCGTCGTCGTTCTCGAGGAACGGGATGAGCGCGGCGGCGACCGAGACAAGCTGCTTCGGCGACACGTCCATGAAATCCACCTTGTCGGGCGGAATAAGCTGCACGTCGCCGGCATGGCGCACGACGACGAGATCGTCGGTGAAGCGGCCTTTGGCATTGATGGCGGAGTTGGCCTGGGCGACGGTGTAGCGGCCTTCCTCCATGGCGGAGAGATAGACCACCTCGTCGGTGACGCGGCCGTCCTTCACCTTGCGGTACGGCGTCTCGACGAAGCCGTATTTGTTCACCCGCGCATAGGTCGCGAGCGAATTGATCAGACCGATATTCGGTCCTTCCGGCGTCTCGATCGGGCAGATGCGGCCGTAATGGGTCGGGTGCACGTCGCGCACCTCGAAGCCGGCGCGCTCGCGCGTGAGGCCGCCTGGGCCGAGCGCGGAGAGCCGCCGCTTGTGGGTGATCTCGGACAGCGGATTGGTCTGGTCCATGAACTGCGAGAGCTGCGAGGAGCCGAAGAATTCGCGCACCGCGGCGGCGGCCGGCTTGGCGTTAATGAGATCCTGCGGCATCACGGTGTCGATATCAACCGACGACATGCGCTCCTTGATGGCGCGCTCCATGCGCAACAGGCCGATTCGGTACTGGTTCTCCATGAGCTCGCCGACCGAGCGTACCCGGCGGTTGCCGAGGTGGTCGATGTCGTCGATCTCGCCCTTGCTGTCGCGCAGGTCGACCAAAGTGCGGATCACCGCGATGATGTCCTCCCGGCGCAGGATGCGCACGGTATCCTCGGCGGTGAGGTCGAGCCGCATGTTCATCTTGACGCGGCCGACCGCGGAGAGGTCGTAGCGCTCCACATCGAAGAACAGCGACTGGAACATCGCCTGCGCCGTCTCGATCGTCGGCGGCTCGCCGGGGCGCATGACGCGATAGACGTCGAACAGCGCATCCTCGCGCGTCATGTTCTTGTCGACGGCGAGCGTGTTGCGGATATAGGCGCCGACGTTGACATGGTCGATGTTGAGGAGCGGCAACTCCTTGTAGCCCGCCTCGTTCAGCGTCTTCAGCGTCTTTTCGGTGATCTCCTCGCCGGCCTCGGCGTAGACTTCGCCGGTCTTGGGATTGACGAGGTCTTCGGCGATATAGTGGCCGATCAGTTCCTCGTCGGTCAAACGCAGCGCCTTGAGCCCCTTTTCGGCCAATTGCCGCGCCTGCCGCACGGTGAGCTTCTTGCCGGCCTCGATCACGACCTTGCCGGTATCGGCATCGACGAGATCATTGATCGCCTTGTAGCCGCGCAGCCGATTGGCATCGAACGGCACCCGCCAGCCGTCCTTGGTGCGCTTGTAGGGCACCTGCTTGTAGAAGGTGTTGAGGATATCCTCCCCGCTCATGCCGAGCGCATAGAGCAGCGAGGTCACCGGAATTTTGCGCCGCCGGTCGATGCGCGCATGGACGATGTCCTTGGCGTCGAACTCGAAGTCGAGCCAGGAACCGCGGTAGGGAATGATGCGGGCGGCAAAAAGCAGCTTGCCGGAAGAATGGGTCTTGCCCTTGTCGTGATCGAAGAACACGCCGGGCGAGCGATGCATCTGCGAGACGATGACGCGCTCGGTGCCGTTGACGACGAAAGTGCCGTTATTGGTCATGAGCGGGATGTCGCCCATGTAGACATCCTGTTCTTTGATGTCCTTGACCGACTTGGCCCCGGTCTCTTCGTCGATATCGAATACGATCAATCGTAGCGTCACTTTGAGCGGCGCGGCGTAGGTCATGCCGCGCTGGCGGCACTCGTCGACGTCGTATTTCGGTGCTTCGAATTCGTACTTGACAAATTCGAGCATCGAGGTGCCGGAGAAGTCGGAGATCGGAAATACCGACTTGAAGACGGCCTGAAGGCCCTCGTTGGGCCGGCCGCCCCGCGGCTCTACCACCAGCAGGAATTGGTCGTAGGATGCCTTCTGAACCTCGATGAGGTTCGGCATCTCCGCGACTTCCTCGATTTGTCCAAAAAATTTCCTTACGCGCTTGCGACCGATAAATGTCTGCGCCATCATGTCCTCTCGCTCAATCGACGTCGGTTCGAGCGGCTTGGCTCGAACCGCTATGCCCGAACCCGGCGTTTAGGGTCCGGGATACCGGGGCATCGAGGCGATCAGGGCGACTCTCCAGAAGACCGCCATCCATCGCGGCCGTCGGGACAGGCGTCGAACCGCCTTATCTTCTGCGATTCGGCAAAGGCCGCCGAATCTGTGCCGCTAGGCGGCAATCATGGCGATTCGGCAGCTTGAACCGCCGAAATCACCGCTTTCCACTGTTTCCGTCTGCGTTCTTGCCCGCGGCGTCGGCCCGGCCATCCGCGTCTTAGCCTCTCGTGTCCCGCTTCCGACGTTCGTATCACTTTGCCGCATGCCCTATTACGAACGTCGGAAGCAAAGGGACACCAGCAACTTTATGAATCTAGTGTGGTTTTGGATTTGACGCTCCGATGACGAGTTGCCGCAATGATGATCGGAGCGTCAAATCCACCACACTAGGGCCCAGGCTTTGCCTTACCCGGGATCCATCGGTTCCGTTTAAGTAAGCATTGCTTACTTAAGCTCAACCTTTGCCCCGACTTTTTCCAGTTGCGCCTTGATCTTGGCGGCGTCGTCCTTGTTGACGCCTTCCTTCACCGGCTTGGGAGCGCCTTCGACCAAATCCTTGGCCTCTTTGAGGCCGAGGCCAGTAATGGCCCGAACCTCCTTGATCACCTCGATCTTCTTGTCGCCGACCGCCGAAAGCACGACCGTGAATTCGGTCTTTTCCTCTACTGCAGGGGCGGCCGCCGCACCGGCGGCCGGACCGGCCGCAACTGCTACCGCCGCCGCTGCCGAGACGCCCCATTTGTCCTCGAGCAGTTTGGCAAGCTCGGCCGCCTCAAGCACCGTGAGGCCGGACAGGTCGTCAACGATTTTTTGCAGATCAGCCATGATTTTTTCCCTCGGTTCTAACCTTCGAATTTGAGGATGCGCTTCAAGCCGGGGCGCTTTCCTCGCCCTTTTTGGCATAGGCCTGGACGACCCGGGCGACCTTGGCGGCGGGAGCGTTCACCACCTGCGCGATCTTGGTCGCCGGCGCCTTGATGAGACCGATGATCCTTGCCCGCAGTTCGTCGAGCGAGGGCAGCGTCGCCAGCGCCTTCACCGCATTCGGGTCGAGCGTGGTCTTGCCCATCGCACCGCCCAGAATGACGAATTTTTCGTTCGTCCTGGCGAAATCGACGGCAACCTTCGGAGCCGCCACCGGATCGCCGGAGAAGGCGATCAGCGTCGGCCCCTTGAGCAACGGCGCGATGGCCGCGACATCGCTGCCGTCGAGTGCGATCTTGGCCAAGCGGTTCTTCGCTACCTTCACGCTGGCGCCCGCCTGTTTCATCTGCCGCCGCAGAACCTGCATTTGGGCAACGGTCAGGCCCGAATAATGCCCAACGACGACGACTTTGGCCGTCTTGAAGATCTCGCCCAGAGCGCCGACGAGCTCGCTTTTTGCCGCACGATCCACAAGCTCTCTCCGCGCTTGGCGGTCGCTGCGAGAACCGCCGGGCCGCACCTGCCGTCTTAGCCACGCCCCTCCCGGCAACACCGGAATGACGGGCAGGACGGCACTTCTACACCCTGCCCTCCCGGCGCAGTCTTGCTTGCACTGGGCCTATCGGGGTTAGAACCAAGCTCACGACCTTCCGTCCCACTCGCAGGACGGAAAAGGCACACTTGGCCCCTCACCCGTCTATGCCGGCCCTTGCGGATTAAGCTGTTTCCGGCGCCGGCAGTCTCGGACAGGAGCGCTTCGCGATTCCCAACTAAGCTATTCCTTCTCTTAGGAAAATCCGCTCAGGATCAGGGCTAAGAGAGCTTGCTTTTCAGGTTTTCGAGAAGCGCACAACAGCGTACCGGCAAATCGGGCCGGCGCGCCCGAAACAGTATTTAGCTTTCCGGAAACGGTTTGCCAAGCGATTTCGACCGAGTGATTACCAAGTGATTTCGCACAGTTTGCGCCGTGGCAAGCGCGTGCGGGTTCAATCGTCGCACGATCGCCGGGGCACGCGTGATCAAGCCCGGCAATAACGAATCAGTTCAACACCCCACGAAATCCGCTTCAGGAGCCGGTAAACAGGCTCGCGGGCTCGACCTTCACCCCCGGCCCCATGGTCGAGGAGATGGCCACGCGGTTGATGAAGTGGCCCTTGGCGCCTGCCGGCCGTGACTTCTGCACCGCATCGGCAAAAGCGCGGATGTTTTCCGCGAGCTGTTCGGCGCTGAATGACGCCTTGCCGATGCCGGCCTGGACGATGCCGGCCTTTTCGACGCGGAACTCGACCGCGCCGCCCTTGGCCCCCTTGATGGCACCGGCAACATCCATGCTCACGGTCCCGACCTTGGGATTGGGCATAAGTCCGCGCGGCCCCAAAACCTTGCCCAGGCGGCCGACGAGCGGCATCAGATCGGGCGTGGCGATGACGCGGTCGAAATCGATGTTGCCGCCCTGCACCCGTTCGACCAGGTCCTCGGCGCCGACCACGTCGGCGCCGGCGGCCTTGGCCTCGTCGGCTTTCACGCCGCGGGCGAAAACCGCGACGCGCACCGTGCGGCCCGAACCATTCGGCAGATTAGCGACGCCGCGCACCATCTGGTCGGCATGGCGCGGATCGACGCCGAGATTCATCGCCACTTCGATGGTTTCGTCGAATTTCGCCTTGGCCCGCTCCTTGACCAGCTTGACCGCTTCCGCAAGCGGATAGAGCTTTTGCCGGTCAATCCCTTCGCGTGCCGCCATGGTGCGTTTTCCGGGTCCGGTCATGACTTCACCTCCAGACCCATGGAACGTGCTGAGCCTTCAATCATGCGCACCGCCGCATCGATGGTGTCGCAATTCAGGTCCTTCATCTTCTTCTCGGCGATTTCGCGCACTTGTGCCTTGGTGACGGAACCGGCTGTGTCGCGGCCGGGGGTCTTGGACCCGCTTTCGAGCTTGGCCGCCTTCTTGAGGAAATGCGACACCGGCGGCGTGCGCAATTCGAAGGCGAAGGAGCGGTCGGCATAGACCGTGATGGTAACGGGGATGGGCGCGCCCTTTTCCATCTGCTGGGTCTGGGCGTTGAACGCCTTGCAGAACTCCATGATGTTGAGGCCGCGCTGGCCAAGCGCAGGACCGATCGGCGGCGACGGATTGGCCGCTCCCGCCGGCACCTGCAGCTTCACGTATCCGGTGATTTTCTTTGCCATTCCACTCTCCTTTGTGGTGCGGCTGTTGGCGGCTGGCAAACCGCCTCACCTCCCACGTTGCGTCTCCCTCTCCCCGCTTGCGGGGAGAGGGTCGGGGTGAGGGGGCGTCGCCGCTTTGCTCAGACTCGAGGTGAGGCCCCCTCACCCGCCATCCTTCGCTTACGCTTGGATGGCGACCTCTCCCCGCACGCGGGGAGAGGTGAAGACTTACAGCTTCTCCACCTGCCCGAACTCCAGCTCGACCGGCGTGGCGCGGCCGAAGATCGACACCGCGACCTTGAGCCGCGACCGGCCTTCGTCGACCTCTTCCACCGTACCGTTGAAGGAGGCGAACGGGCCGTCCGACACGCGCACCTGCTCGCCGACCTCGAAAGAGACCGAGGGCTTCGGCCGCTCGATGCCTTCCTGCACCTGGTGCAGGATGCGCTCGGCCTCGGCATCCGACAGCGGCATTGGTTTGTTGTCGGAGCCGAGAAAGCCGGTCACCTTCGGCGTATTCTTGATGAGGTGGTAGGCCTCGTCCGTCATCTCCATCTTTACGAGGACATAGCCCGGGAAGAATTTGCGCTCGGCGTCGACCTTGCGGCCGCGCCGGACCTCGACCACCTTCTCCTTGGGGACGAGGATTTCCTCGAACAGATGCGAGAGCCCACGCTGTTTGGCCTGCTCCCGGATCGATTCCGCCACCTTGTTCTCGAAATTCGAGTAGGCGTGGATCGCGTACCACCGGCTCGTCATGTCATAAATTCCGCATCGTGAATTTTCGCGCTCGCGAACGGCAAATACTCAAGTGTTGATGCCGAGCAGGAAGCTCACCGCAAGGCGCATGACTTGATCGGCGAGCAGGAAGAAAATCGCTGCAACAAACACCATCACGAACACCATGAGCGTGGTGACGGTGGTCTCCTTGCGCGTGGGCCAGGTCACTTTCTGCGCTTCGGCACGCACCTCCTGCAGGAACTTGATTGGGCTGATCTTCGGCATTCTCGGTTGTCCGTTGTCGCCAGGATTGCCCTCTTGCCGCCCGCCCAGCCCATCCAAAATGACCTCTGCGGCCGGCAAACGGCAATATTCCCCTGCCGCTCGGATCCACGGGCGACCCAACGGCGAGAGGAAAGCACCAGGAGCGACAAGACTTTCTTTTGGTCGCCGCGCCTGCCCACAGAGGGCCGTTCGGCGAGCCCGCTCAGAGCGGTGAAATACGGCGTTCACCGGTGTCGGTCAAGAGGACGACAGCCGGAAGTCAGAAGGCAGAAATGGAAAGCCGGAAGTCAGAAGGCAGAAATGGAAAGCCGGAAGTCAGAAGGCAGAAATGGAAAGCCGGAAATCGGCAGCAAAAGGACGCAAACTCCGATTTTCGGCTTTTCACTTCCGAAACTGGCAGGAGTGGAGGGACTCGAACCCCCAACCCCCGGTTTTGGAGACCGGTGCTCTGGCCATTGAGCTACACTCCTAGTGTCCCGATTCCGAAGTTCGCATCATTTTGCGGCTCGCTCGTTTGCGAGCTTCGGAATCGAAGGACACTGGCAACTTATTGATCTAGTGTGACTTTGGTTCAGAAGTCCGCATGACGAGTACGCGGCAAGAATGATGCGGACTTCTGAACCGCCACACGAGACGGCCGTCTGGGCTCAACGGCCTTTCCTTTATAGGCTAGAAATCGCAAGTCGGAAATCGGAAATCGGCAGGATGCTGGCGCGCTAAGGCGCTTGCCCTTTCGGCCGCCGGGCGACGCGGCCGAATGAGACCCGGGCGATGGGCGTCGTGCATGATCAGACGGCGACTAGGACGAAGTTGTGCGTTTTGACGATTGTCGACACGTTCTGCCGCTTCTCGCCGGCGGTCGAGCCGCGGTGACGTTGCCGCGAACTTCTATCCAGTGGCAATTGGCGTCTGGGGTTCGATGTTACCCAATTGGGCGGTGATGGCGGCGGTCCGCGGGGCCGATTTCTCGCGCCCGAAAGCTGCTGCTTGCCACCAACCCCATCTGGGTACGTTCCCTCTGGCCACAAGCATCGTCCTGAAAGGCCTATTGCCGCAAAGGCCTGTTGCCGCTAGTTCTGAGTGGGGTGCAAAGCGGCGAATATCTCGGCGAGGACACATCGCGCGATTCGATGATGTTTATGGCAGGGCGTAAAGTCGGGTCCGTGAGATATCTCCTATCTCGAATAAAGCCCATGTGAGGATAAGATGCTTCGCAGGCTCTATCGCTTTATGGCTAGGTTGAGTCCGTTTCTCAGCATTTTCATTCGCGAGAGCTATTATACACTTAATGGGTGGCGCTTTCTTGATCTGAAAGAGGCCATCGCCCGCAATCATGGGACTTCACCCACGCTCTCCCTCGAGTGGACTTTGGCAGATGCAAATAATATTGCGTTGCCAAATGACTCCCGAATGGCATTTGTTACTTGTCTGCCGCCCGATAAAACAGGCATAGCCACCTGCAGCCTGTATTCTTGGTTGAAGACCAGCCGTGCTGTTGATATCTTTTGTCCACCACAGAACGATGACTGGTTTTTTGCGCTTCACCGTTATCTCGAACGGGAATCAAAGGGCAAAGCCAGAGTTCTTGATGTCAACGGCTTTCTTTCAGCCGATATGAGCAAGCGGTACGAGTTCATCGTAATTGCCGTTGGCAATTCACATCACAACGCGTACGTTATACCATTAATAAAGAAGTTATCGACCTTCGGCTCCCTGGAGCGAGTTACGTTGTATTTGCACGATCCATGCTGCCTTAATCTGCTGGAAGACGAGCTCGGGCTGGGCGCCGTCGCCCTTAGCAAAGGTCTTTCTTATTTCGCCGCTATTTATCCTGAGGTTATGAGGTCAAGCGGCGCCCGTTTTGCGAACCTTGCCGGGTCCGGCGTCATGGGGATTCGCTACTTCTATCAAAAAGGCATTAGGCGTTACATTGTCAATTCAGAGGCGGCGTTACGTCTAGTTGAAGCGGACATCGGATCGGACGACGTATTCATAGATAAATTGTTTCACCCCATTTTTTCGCCGATCGAGGAGAGGACATGTGACGATACTTTGGACACTATAACGACTGGAATCGGCGGGAATCAAAGTGCAACAAAAATGCGAAACGAACAAGACGTCGATCTGCGGATAGGAACTTTCGGCATCCCAGGTCCCGACAAATGCACGGACCTCGTATTACAAGCGGTATCTATAATGGCAAAACAAGGCGTAAGAGCTCATTTGACTATGGCGGGGTATAATGTCCGCCAATATTACGCCACTTATGCTGGTGACTTAGCGAAAATTCCACACACGCTTGTCGACGCACCCACCGACCTGCAGCTTTGGACCCTTATGAGTCGGATTGATTTGGCGGTGCAATTAAGGAGCAACAACAGAGGCGAAAGCTCTGGTATCGTGGCTCAATTGATCAAGCTTAATAAGCCTATGATTTTGTCGGATGTAGGCTCGTTCAGCGAGATCGGAAAAGCTTTTGAGCGGGGAATCATCTGTGTTCCGCCGCGTATCACGAGCCAACAACTAGCTGAGCGAATTGTGGCTCTAATGAAAAGCGAAAATGGCGTCAGCTTATTTGAGCAATACGCAACTGATCGGTGTCCGGCGAAATGGCGAGACCGTCTTTATGCAATCTTGAGGTCGCGAGCGCCCGGCAATGGAGCTATGTTAGAAGAAGCTAGCCGCCCTTCGGCTGGTTTGCCAAGAGGTACCAATGAAGCGCCTTTGGAGGTGGATCTTGACTCAAGCAGCGGACCCTCGAGACGAGTTTATTCAACGGGTAGTGTTGAATAAATCATTTGTTGATGTCGGCGGATTGTCGAATGTTATTTACGAGAGGGTTTCGGTGGCGGCGAAGGCCGGCGCAAAGTCGCTTTGCATGATCGATGTCGAGGCTGAGGAGTGTGTTTGGTGGAGGGAACTATCCGAGAGACTTGTTGAGCGCAACATCGAATGTGAGTTCGTTTCGGCAGATATCTTGACTTGTCAACCAAAGGCCTACGATGTTGTTCATTCCTCAGGGGTTTTGTATCATTTGCCTAAACCTATGGAATACCTTCTACAATTAAGGAGGATGACGAGGGACTATTGCATTCTTACATCAACAACAATATCCCGCTCGTTGAAAACCAAATACGGAGACCTGGAATTGCCGGAGGCTTGTATCGTGTTCGTCCCTGCGCTGAGCGGTCGAGAGCGGGAGATTGTTAAGGAATGGTTTGTTCACGGCGGTCGAGGCGATGTTACGGAGAGGGAGGAGAGATTCGGGGGGTGGAATAACGTAACTAATTACTATCCGAATTGGTTTATTCCAACGGTTTCGGCGTTTAAGGAAATGGCGTGCAGCGCGGGGTTTGATATCGTCGATGGCCGTGCTGTTGAGCCAAATGATTATTCTTATTGCCTTTTGCTCAAACCTCGTCAGAAAGAATCATAGGGGACAATTGGGGGAGAGCCATTGCCGGCGGCTATCGAAGACCGTCGGGCCGTGTGGGGCGTCCGCCCCCGAGCGCGACATTCGAGCCGACATGCGCTACCGCCTATTCGCTGCTCCCGCCGGGCGTGCCGCACCGATATCTCCCGCGGCCACGGGCCGGACCGTACTGCGATGACCAGCATTGGCGATCATGGGTCAGCCGAAAAAAATCGCCTTCTTGTGTTACGATACCGCATTTTTCGTCCGCCATTTTCGGCCGGCGGTCGAAGCCGCGCGCGGATGCGGATTTGAGATTGCCGCGCTGCTGCCGCGTGCGCCAGAGGAATCGGTTGATTTTCTTCGCGGCGTACAGATCGTGCGCATAAGGGCCGGCCGAAGCCGTCACCCGCTGCTTTCGCTCGTTCCCGATTTGATGTCGCTTGTTGCATCGCTGCGCGACTGCCGACCGGACATCGTGCAAGTGTTCGGCGCTCACGGTTGTCTCGTTCTAAGCCTGGCATCGTGGCGGGTTTCCCTGCCGGCCAGAATCTACACGGTCACCGGCCTCGGTCTGCTCGATATCGATACGCGATGGAAACACCGGATCGCACGGTGGCCGATCTACCGGTTCTTGAGAGCAGCGGACACCGGCGACCGCACCTGGTTCGTATTCGAAAACGCGACGGATCCAATTCGGCTCGGCTTCCGCCGTGGTCGCCCAAAGCACAGCCTGACGTTGATGGGCGCCGGGGTGAACACGAGCGAGCTGTCGCCGGAGCCGCTGCCGCCGCTGCCGCCGCTGAAGACCGCTGTTGTGGCGCGGATGATCTGGTCGAAGGGCGTCGACCTCGCGGTCGAAGCGGTATCGGGATTGATTGCACGGGGCGTGCCCGTCGAGCTCGACATCTACGGCGCGCCCGACTTCCACAATCAGCGGTACCTTGCGCCGCAGATCCTTGAACAGTGGGGACGGCGGCCGGGCATACGCTGGCATGGTCACTTGTCCGACATTCGCCGGATATGGCGTGAGCATCACCTCGGCCTGGTTCCGAGCCGGGGCGGCGAAGGCCTTCCGCGCGCCATGCTGGAAGCGGCGGCTTGCGGGCGCGCCCTGGTCACGACCGACGTGCCGGGTTGCGCCGATTTCGTGCGTTCCGGCATTGACGGCATCGTGGTCAAACCAAATTCGGTCGAGGCGCTGATGGATGCCATCAAAACGTTTGTCGGTCAGACTGAGCTCCTGGAACGGATGGGCCGGTCGGCGCGTCAGCGCGTGGTCGAGAATTCGACGGAGCAGCTGATTTCCTCGCGCTATCGCGCGCTGTACTCGAAATTATAAATGTCCGGGCCGGATCAAACCTGATGCGGCCTTGTATTCGGGCCTCGCCGGCGCGATCGCAACGGGCCGAATTTTTTGACTTACTGTGCTTTGGAGGGCACACATTAGGACAAATCTGAGCGCTATGATGCTTGCCGGGGGCTACCATGAAACGCGTCTGCGCTGCGGTGCTGGGCGTGCTTGCCGTCTCGGGAAGCGCCTTCGCTGACGATGTTCCTGCGCTGGTCTACAAGGCGCCTGTCGCCAAGCCGGCTCCGGCGTACAATTGGGCCGGGCTGTACTTCGGTGGACATCTCGGCGGTGCGTGGGCCAATAACGACTGGTCTTTTCCGTTCGACCCGCTCAATTCCGTCGCCCAGCATCCAACCGGCACCCCGTTCAGCGTTTCCTTCCCGAATTCGCCGGCGGGCTTGCGGGCCGCCCTCCGGACCGGCTACCGGGGTCCAACCGTCGGCCCGTTCAACGTTTCCTCCGGAGCGAATACGGCGGCGAGCTTGCTGGGCGGCGTGCAGATCGGCTACAATTATCAGATTCAAAACTGGGTGCTGGGCGTGGAGGGCGAGGCCAGCGGGACTGGTCTGCAGGGATCGAACCGCGACCCGATCTATCCGAACATCAATCAGAGCGAGACCGATTTCGTCGGCGTCCTGGGCGGACGCATCGGCTATGCCTGGGACCGGCTGCTGCTCTACGGCAAAGCAGGCGGCGCCTGGGCTCACGATGAGTACTCTGTCTTCTCCAACACGACGTTCACAGTCGGAGGTGGTTCGCCTCCGCCGGTGACGGTGACAACGGGCACGTTGGTAGATGCGGCGACCGTGAACCGCTTCGGCTACATGCTCGGGGCCGGCGTCGAATATGCGCTCACGCCGTCGTGGTCGATAAAGGCCGAATACGAGTTTTTGGATTTTGGCCGGCAGCGCGTCACGCTTACTCCCACCACCACCGTCGTATCGCCATTCGATGAGGATATCGCCCAACGCATCCAGCTTGCCGAGATCGGTTTCAATTACAAGCTCGATCCAACCCTGGGCGGCCTGGGGGCGGCTTCGGCCGCGGCGCATCCGCTATTCGATCAGGTCGGGCAACTCCCTGACAATCAGCGTTTTTATGGCGGCGCGGAATACCTGCTGTGGTGGGTCAAGGGCGCGCCGCTTTCGGTGCCGCTCGTTACCACCGGGCCGAGCAAAACCGACGAGGGCATTATTAACAGCAATCAAACGACGGTACTTTACGGTGCGCCGTTGTCTCCGGCGGTCGGCGGCAACGACACGCAGAATTTCAGTGGATTGTCGGGCGCCAGATTACGGCTCGGCTATTGGCTCGACGATGCACAGCATCTTGCGGTCGAAGTCGGCGGCTTTGCGCTGCAACAGGGGAGCGCCCCCTTTAACATACAGTCGAATTCCGCCGGTTCGCCGGGACTGTCCGTTCCGGAGTACAACAGCTTGTTCTACCTCCCGGAAGGCCGGTGCGGACTCTCGCGATATTGCGGCCTCGCGCCTGGCGAAGATCGCTCGCCGGTTGCGGTCCCCAACGAGCTGGCCGGATCGGTGAGCATTTCCAACAATCTGCAATTATGGGGCGTGCACGCCAACGCGGTGGAGAACATCATCCGCACTCCGACCTGGGAGGTCAGCGCGCTGGGCGGCTTCCGCTATCTGAACCTGGGCGAAGACTTCAACATGCATTCCACTCTCGCTGGTCTCAGCGGGACGCCCTTTGCCGGCCAGTCCGGATATACCAACGACAACTTCGCCACGCTGAACCAGTTTTACGGTGCGTTGCTCGGCCTGCGCGCGCTCGGCGTGTATGGACCGTTCTCGCTGGAAACCACGTTGACGGCAGCGCTGGGCGTCAGCCACGAAACGATCAACATCAATGGCGTTTACCAGGCTTACGGCTTCTACAATACGACTGGACCCTATGGGATATTTGCGACGCCGGCGAACGAGGGCGAGAGTTCCACGAACCAGTTTGCGGTTGTGCCGGAGGGGCAGATCAAGCTGGGCTACAACATCACGCCGGCGGTAACAGTGACCGTCGGTTATGATTTTATCTATTACAGCAACGTTGTGCGGCCTACCGACCAGATCGATCGCAATCTGATCAAGGGCCAGTTTTATCAGGAAGATCCGCATAGCACGAGCCTCGCCTATCCGCAGCGGCTCGACAAAACCACCGACTTCTACGCCCAGGGCTTGAGCATTGGTCTTGAGTGCGTTTTCTGAGCACCATGAAACGCATCTGCAAGCGCATCGGCGCGGCCGCGGTGGGCGTGCTTGCCGTTTCGGGAAACGCCTTCGCTGACGACGCTTCTGCGCTGGTCTACAAGGAGCCTGTTGCCGAGCCGGCTCCGGCGCACAGTTGGACCGGGCTGTATGTCGGCGGACATCTCGGCGGTGCGTGGGCCAATAACGACTGGTTCTTTCCCAACGATCCGATCAATTCCGTCGCCCAGGCTCCGATCAGCTACCCGCCCCTCCTTTTCTTCCCGGGTACGCCGGCGGGTTATCGGGAAGCCCTGGCGATCGGCTACAGGCAACCGCCCAGCGGCCCGCTCAATGTTTCCTCCGGATCAAATTCGGCGGCGAGCTTGCTGGGCGGCGTGCAGCTCGGCTACAATTATCAGATCAAAGATTGGGTGCTGGGCGTGGAGGGCGAGGCCAGCTGGACTGGTCTCCAAGGATCGAATCCCGATCCGAGCTTCCTCAACATCAATCATACCGACACCGATTTCATCGGCGTCCTGGGCGGACGCATCGGTTATGCCTGGGACCGGGTGCTGCTCTACGGCAAAGCAGGCGGCGCCTGGGCTCATGATAAGTACTCCGTTTACAACAACACGACCTTCACGGTCGGCAGTGGCTCACCGGCGCCGGTGACAGTGACACCGGGTATGATGGTGGACCAGGCGACCGTAAACCGCTTCGGCTACATGCTCGGGGCCGGGGTCGAATATGCGCTGACGCCGTCGTGGTCGGTAAAGGCCGAATACGAGTTTTTGGACTTCGGCCGGCAGCGCACCACGCTTACTCCCACCACCGCCGTCGCATCGCCCTTCGACGAGGATATCGCCCAGCGCATCCAGCTCGCCGACATCGGCTTCAACTACAAGCTCGATCCGACCCTGGCGGACCTGGGGGCGGCTTCGGCCGTGGCCCCTCCGCTGTTCGATCAGGTCGGGCAACTCGAGCACCCGCAGCGATTCTATGCCGGCTCGGAGTACCTGCTGTGGTGGGTCAAGGGCGCGCCGCTTTCGGTGCCGTTCGTTAGCACCGGGCCGGACAAAGGCGCTGCCTATGCCATCATTA
>JAKAPE010000155.1 GCA_021811945.1 Pseudomonadota bacterium
GTCGCCCCGACCACTTTCAGAACAATAACTTAGCTGATTACTATGGAAAGAAATGGGCTCAAAAAGCCATTTTTTGAGCCACAAGCCCCTCCTCTGTAACCCGCAGAATTCCGCCATTCTCTGATTTTCGCTTTCCGGCGCTGTGGCAAAACCTGTGGCGAGAATGACATCCGAGCGGGCTGGCAATTGGCGCGTCCGGCCGACGCCTGACCGGGCTCTACGCGCGCCATAGCGGCGCTTCCCGAGCCGCGATCGCGTCTCGGCCGTCCGGTCACGATCCCTCGCGCAAGATCACGCGGCCAGCCTCCGGCTGACTTCCTCTCGTTTTGAGTCGGGGCCTGCGGCCCCCTGGCCGTCAAGGCCAAGCCCTGCGGGCGCCGTGGGGCGTTTCCCCGTTTTTCGCTCCCGGTGGTCGCTGCCAAAACGGGAGATACCCCTCTCCCCACGGCGGTCTTGACCGCCGAACCCCCGCTCATTGGCGCGGGCCTAGTCCGGTTGCATGCGCAACCGCAAACTAGGAGGAAGGAAAATGAAGGCCGATGTTTATGAGAAAATCACCGGGCAGATTGTCGCCGAACTTGAGAAGGGAGTCCGCCCTTGGTTCAAGCCGTGGAATGCCGAACACGCGGCAGGACGCATCACGCGGCCCCTGCGGTCCAACGGTATTCCATATCGCGGCATCAATGTGCTGATGCTTTGGTCGGAAGCGATGACCAAGGGTTATTCCGCGCCGATCTGGATGACGTTCAAGCAAGCGCTGGAATTGAACGCTTGCGTCCGCAAGGGCGAGAAAGGCAGCCTTGTTGTTTACGCCTCGACCGTCACAAGGACCGAGACCGATACGGACACTGGCAACGAACTTGAGCGCGAAATCCCGTTCCTGAAATCCTACACCGCGTTCAACGTCGAACAGATCGAAGGCTTGCCGCCGCAGTATTACGCGAAGGCCGAGCCCCGCCTTGAGACCGTGCAGCGGATCGACCGCGCCGAGGCGTTCTTTGCCGCCACGGGAGCGAATATCCAGCACGGCGGCAATCAGGCTTTCTACACGATGGCGCAAGACCGCGTGCAGATGCCGCCTTTCGAGAGTTTCCGCGATGCCGAATCGTATTACCAAACTCTTTCCCATGAAATGACGCACTGGACTCGCCATCCGAAGCGCCTTGAGCGCGATTTCGGGCGCAAGCGCTGGGGCGATGAAGGTTACGCGATGGAGGAACTTGTCGCGGAACTTGGTTCGGCCTTTCTCTCTGCCGACCTCGACCTGACGCCGGAGGCGCGCGAGGATCACGCGTCTTACATCGCCTCTTGGCTCAAGGTGCTGAAAGACGACAAGCGGGCGATCTTCACCGCCGCAGCCCATGCCCAACGCGCCGCCGATTATCTCAACGCGCTGCAACCGACCGTGCAGCAGGAGGCGGCAGAATGAGCCGCCCCGATACCATCATCATCGATGGCCGCGCCTACCGCTGGCGCGATATCGTCGAATTACGCCGCCAGCAGATTGCGGCGTGGAAAGCGGCAAGACCGGAGCAACCGGCCTTGTTCGCGCTCAAGCAGGATTGCCGCCCCGCCGCCGAGCGCACCGTCGCCGGGCGCTACCGGGAACCGAGTTTGCTCGATTCCATGCGGCGCATCGGGACGTGAGGCGCGCCGTGGAAAACGATTATCAAACCGAACAATTTGTCTGGCGCGATATCACCATCGAGGTCCGGTATTGCCCCGACTGGTCGCCGTCGTATGCCGAGATTTACGGCTATCCGCTGGCGCATCTGGAGATCGAATCCGTCAATCCGCTGAAAGCCGCTCTGCCGATGACGGAGACCGGCTATCGCTCGCATTTTTGCGGCGCGCCGCTGATCGACGAAGAGGGCGGGCCGCTGGCTTTCGTCCGCGCCTGGCTCGAACAAGCCGCCGATACGCCGGAATGGAAGGCGCAAGAAGCCGCCGCGCGGCAATTCTCGCTATTCTGAACGGACCGGAGCGCGGTCTCAGAGGCCGCGCTCCGGTCCGGCATCGCGGCTGTGCTGCTGGAATTCCCGCGTGACGGACTGTTCAAGGCGCGATTCCTCGCGCTGGATGGCGTTCCAGCGGGTGCGGTCCTGAGTCTGGATCAGCGCCTCGTAGGATTCGCGGTTGTTCTGCGCCTGAATATCGTTCGCCGCGTCGAAGGCGAAGCGCAGATCGTCCTGCGCGCTCTGGCACGCCTCGATCCGCTCATTGTATGCCTGTTCGATGGTTTCGCGCTGGTCCAGCCACTGGCGGCGCATCTCCCGGTATTCCCGGTCGATATCGCGCGGCGGCGCGCCGCCAAACGAGGGGGCGGGCGCGGGCTTGTAGGCGATGCGATCGCGCATCTGGTCCCACTTCCGCTCGTGCTGGTCCAGCATCTGGCGCTTTTGTTCGGCGATCCGCGCCTGTTCCTGCGCGATGCGCCCTATGGCCTGCTGCTGCGCGCGCTGATCGCGCTCGTGTTGCTCCTTGTGGGAGGCGAACAGCGCTTCGCGCTGTTGCGCGAAACGCTGTTCCACCCGCCGTTCGGCTTCCTGCCGCAGGTTTCGATCCGGCTCGCGGGGCATGGGATGATCTTCCGCGCCTTAGACCGTTTCGGGGATCGCGCCGGGTTGATCGCCCCATTCGTCGGCGGGGGTGAGGGGCGTTCCCTGTCCCCGGCGGGCAAGCGCGTCGAGCACGTCATCGCAGGCTTTGAGGCGCGTCGCGATGGCGACGGCTTCCTTCTGGCCGTACACCGTCATGATGTCGTTGCGCTGGCCGAGATAGTCGAAGGAGAGGTGGAACGAGTTGGCGTACCAGCGCTGCTTGCGGATGACCTTACGCTGCATTTGCGCCTGCGCCGCCTGAAACTCCTCATATTCCTGTTCGGCCTGCGCCCAGTCGTGCTGCAGGAGCGCGAAGCGGTGAGGCAGCAGGCGGTCATAGTGCTTCCAGCCGAACAGCGATTTCACGCTGAATCGTTCCAGTGTCAGCATCAGCCGGACGCGCTTGCGCAAGAGAGAGCGCAGCGCCCCGTAGAGCACAAATCCGCCGACGACGGGAACGGCGAGGGCCGCTGTCAGCATCCCGCTATCCGGGTTTGGCGCGCTGGCAACGCCAACGAGGCCAAAGCCGAATCCCGCGACCACGCCGAGCCCCGTCAGCCAGTTCACTGCCATAGCGCGCACTGGCGTCAACACACGGGGTTGCACGTCGAAGGCCGGAGCGCCGTTGTGGTCGGCGACCTGCCATGTGGCAGGCTTTCCTGCGAAGGGGGAACGGACTTTCTTTAACATGATCGATCTCCTGCGGATGAAAGAGCGGCCCGATCCGAAGACGCGGGTTATGTAGTCTTACGAAAGGGAAGATTCCTCACGCCAATCTCGCGGGCTTCGCCGACGGCAGCGACGCCCGGCGGCTGCGCGGAAAGGAATCGCAGCGGGGCGCGCCCCTTCAGGGCGGGTGCGTCCGGTATACGGCGGAGAGCATCGCGGCTGCTCTCGTAGTCGGCTGCGACCCGGTCGGCGCGCTTCTTTGTGTCGCCGATCAGTATGGCCATGTAGACCGAGGCGTGCGTGAACCACGCACGAACGACTACATAGCTCAGCTCGAACGTCATCAGGACGGCCATCATCAGCCACGAAAAGTGACGGGCGGCGGTCCCAAAGCGCGGGTCGGCGTACACCTCTTCCAAAGCGAGGTAGCTCATCAGCGCATCGTTACGATCGGGAATGAGGTGGCTCTTCCGCTCTTCGTCGATCTGGGTTGCTTCACCCGCAAACGCGGCCTCTGCCGCCCTTAAGTCAGCGCTCGCCTTGTCCAGCTTCTTCTGCGCGTCGGTCAGCCGCGCCTCGTAGATACTGATGTCGGAATCGGCTTTGGCGAGATCGGAATCCGCCGCGACCTTGCGCGTGAGCGCTTCGCGGTATTTTGACCCGGCCCCGGCCTTGTAACCGGGCGCACCCTTCAGCTCGCGGTCGGTTTCGATCTGGTACGCCTCCGCCCGCTGGCCGGCCGTCGCGCGTAATTGCCGTGCGGCATCGAGCACGCGGGTCATTTCCCCGGCGCTCGCCGTCAGCCGCTGGACCTCCGCTTCCAGCGTCCCGAAGCGCAAAGTTCTCTGCTCACGAAGCCGCGTAGCGTACTGCTCTTCGATCTGGCGGTTCTTTCCGCGCACATCCTGTTCGAGCTGCGTCCTGATGGCATCATGAAACATCGCCATTGATGCGCCGGTTGAGGTTGCGGTGGACAGGACGACGGTCATGGCGAGGCGCATGGCGAGCCGGCCATGCTCCCACCAGCCACGGCGCGCGCCGGGCTGGCGCAGGACGCCCGTCAGACGCCAATCCGCCGCCCCGATCGCCTGATCGATCAGGAACATGAAAACGCAAGCCAGTGCGCCAAAGACGAAAGCGGCGGGCAGAGCGACGAATTGCGCCCAGAAGGCGGTCCAGGCGAGTCCTGTTACACCGGCCACGACTGAGAGCAGCAAAGCCTCGCAGACGACGGCGTAACGGTCCTGACGAGGCGAGAGGGCAAGCAGGTCAGGGTTGCAACGCACCAGCGCACAGGCCAGGCGCTCCATCGGGGAAAGGTTCTCGCGGGCGTCGTTCATTGGTGTTTCCTCAAGTTAAAGTTCGAAAATTCAGGGTTCATCGAGACTGCCGATCATCCGGGGGATCGTGGAGAAGCGTTCTGTGTGCCGGCGGCCATCCAGGCCGATCGCGACCAGATGAAACTCCTCTTCCGTTGGCTCGATATCGACGACCATTCCGCCATCGAGCGCGACGCCGTAAGTCTCCCCGCGCATCGGCGCCTCGATGATTGCCTCGCGTGCGCCTCTGATGCGCCAGTGGAAGGTGACTGCGGTTCCCGGGTTGCCGCATTGAACCGGGCGCTCGATCTCGATGCGCGGCACCGGAGCGGCCACATGAACAGTGCGCGTCTGGACGGTCGCGGCGAACGGCCCCTGCGCGACGAGGCGCAGGAGGATTGGACCCGGTCGCGTGGGACGCAGCATGAACACACCCGTGGATGTCCCCGCGTGATCCGCGCGCTCGTCGCCATCCTCGATTTGCAGCGTAACCGAGGTAGCGGCCTGCGCTTCCCATACGACGGGAAGGCTGTCCCCGACGAAACCCTGTCGCGCGACATCGATTTTCGAGAACACCGGCGCGACGACCTGCGGCCGGACGCGAAAATTGTGGACGACCCGCGCCGGCGCGGCCATAGAGGCCCGCCGCGGTTCAAGAGTCAGCGACACGACAATATCCGCCGGAGTCAACGGCACGATGCCGATCTCCGCGTTCGGGGGAATGTCGCCGTCGAATAAGTCCTCGCCGTCCTGCCGGATGCGCAGGCAGGCGCCTGCCGCATGGCGGGTCTTCACCTCCAGCGTGTTCAACACGCCGACTACCGGCTGTTCCGCGAACGCGCATAGAAGCAGCCGGGGACGCGCGGACTTAAAGAACAGACTTCTCCCCGCCTCTTGCGGCATCCAACCAGTCCCGCTCACATTGACCATGACAGGTTCCTCAGTAGTGGAGCGTCATAACGCCGTTTTCGATTTCGATTGATCGGAAGAGACGGAGCCAACTCATCCCGAGCAGCGGCTCGTCGAGCTCTCCGCCGTTCACCACAGCGGGAATGTCGCTCACGGTGTATGGCCCGATGGTGAGACTGTGGATCGTTATCTGCGCGCTTTGTATCCGGCCATTTGCCGTGTTCGTCGTAATATCGAAGCTCAGCGGGCCGACATGCAGCCGTCCGGCGGCTTCTTTCGTGAGGACGATGTTAGTCGCGCCTGAATCGATCATGAATTCGAGGGGGACGCCGTCGGCGTTGCCTTTGACGTAGTAGTGGCCGTTGGAATCCGCTTTTATCCGGATCACGTGGTCGGAACGCTCGGTCGCGCGTGGTCCGGCACCCGGCTCCAAAGTCGGAGCGAGAAGTGGAATAAAGCGGAACAGCCCGCCGGCGAGCGCCTGCCCATAGGCTGTGCCGCCGAGCAGAGCCCCGCCGAGGCCAAGGCTGGCCACCATCGAGATGCACACCAGAAGCGGCGCCCTTCGCTCTTTCCTCGTTTCCCGGATAAGCACATACGCTGGCATGGTTTTCTCCTTGGGCCGTCCGCCTGAAAGTTTCTGCGAACGCCCATAAGGTAGGATTCCGCGCCCCGCGCTTTCCTCGCGTAAACCTCGCGCCGCCAGCCTTCAGCAGCACACCCGGCGCGACGCAGGATGCTGTCTGTCTGTCGTTTCCGACGCGGGTTATGTAGACTTAAGGAGAGGTCCGATCCCCGCGCCCGTCTCGCGACGCGACGGGCGTATCGGCACGGATTTCTAGGGCGCGACCGCCATGCGGTTTTCGGACTGGCAGTTAAACCGGCTGAGGGATGCTCTTGGCGCGTACCACGACTACGGGCGCGGCATCGACGGCGAGTATTTCAACTGGAAGGACGTGAGCGAGGCGATCAGCCTTTCGACGGACGTGGATATCCCCTCCGAGCGGCTCCGCCAGTTCGTCGAAGGGGTGAGGACGCCCGACGGGGGCCGCCGATACCTGACGATGCAGGACGACCGGATCGAGGCCATCGTCAAGTTCGCGACCGACAAGGAGTTTGGGCTGATCTCCGAAGCGGAGTTGCAGGAGCACGCGCCGTCATGGCACGCCGCGATGCGCCTGCTCGAATATCTCGACCAGGCGTTCGACACCACCCGCATTCTGCCGCCCGCGACGCTGGAAGGCACTTACCGGAACGCATGGTACGAACCGTCCAAGGGCACGCTTCAAGACTTTGTCGTGCGCGAAATCACCTTGCAGCGCGCGTCAGACGCCGGGTTGATCCAGCTTGCCATGATGGAGGATTCCTACGACCTGCTGGACGGGCCGCAGTTCGAGGAATGGACCCCGAAACAACGCGAAGAGGCGCGCAACAGCCGCATCGTTTACGGCGGCTGGGGCATTCTCACGCCCGAGGATAATCTGCTGCTGTTCCTCAAGAACGAGCGCAACGGGCGTAACTGCTATTTTCTGACCGTCGCCACCGACCTCTCGCACGCCTCCCAAAGCCCGGTGCACGGGCTCGCGCTGCTGCGCCACGACTATCCGATCGAATCGGATGACGGCGAGCCGCTAAAGCCGGAAAAGATTCCGGAGATTGCCGCAGCCGTCGCCGCCAAGGTCGAGCTGTTTGAAAGGGTCGCCTGACCGATGCCATCCGTGTTTCAGGGCAGGCAGACGGACACGGCGGAAGGCATCGCGCTCAGCCTCGCGCAGCTTCGCGCGCGGATCGAGGAACGCCGAGAAAAGGCGTGGACCCCGGACCCCGGCAATACCGCGCAGGAGCGAAAGAAACACTGGCAGGCGGTAGCGGCGCAACACGCGCAGAAGGTGGAAGCCGGCGAATATATCGGCGACGACCTGCTGCCGCAGCTTCGCGGCGACAAGGCGATGGCCGGCCTTGGCCGCGAATTCCTGAAAGCGGCGGAGCGCGGCAATGCGCCGATGCTGGGCGCCTTCATCGAAGAAGGCTTTCCCGCCAACTATCAGGATCGCGAGACGGAAGAGACCGCCTTGCATATCACCGCCGCCGGACGAGCGCGCAAGGCGCTGCTCGTCCTTCTGGCTTGCGGACTTTGCAATTTCCTGCTGCGTGATAAGCGCGGGCGTCTTGCTTCCGAGATGGCCTATCTGTTTGGGCGCGATCCGGCGGCGGCGCGGCTGCTGCGCCTGAAGGAGCGCAAACAGGCGGAAGCGCAGGGAATAAAGCTTACGCGCCGCGCACGCTCATAACGCTTTCACGAACGTAATGTTGGATGAGGGCGGCACCACGCGGTAATGAATTTTCCTTTGCTTGAAAGCATTGCCATTTCAGGCCCGGGAGGAAAATTGGCGTCAAGCGGGACTAGGAGCGTAATCTTTCTATCGAAGCGTATTTCAAGCCTGTCTTTAGCTTCGGAGGTCGAGACCACCGTTGCTCCAACAAGTTCAGATAACGCAGCGCTGTATGTTGTTTGATCTGTGGAGGCAACGACCTCATCATTCCTCAGCAACACAGGTTTGGCTAACGCAGCAAAAATGAGGTCTTCGAACTGGAAGCTGTAGTAGTCGTTCTCGAAGGTGACCGCTTCCAATTTCTTGCTCCGCAACAACTGGAGCAACGAATTCGCCGCTTTAGGTTCGGATGTTTGCATAGCCATTACTAAGCCCAATCGCCATGTTGCCGCCCGCTCTACGAGACAAGCAGTGATTACGTGAAGTGAATCTCTCGAATACTATTGTACCATAACCGCAACGTGACCCTCACGCGCCGTCCGCAAACGTCCCCTTGAACACGGCGCGGTGCGGCCCGGACTGATTGAAATACTCCACCCGTTGCAGGATCATCGGGTCGTACCCGGCCCAGATCACCAATTGTCTTTTAAGCCGGTCGCTGCGCGAGAAGTGGCGGCTGACTTCATCGGGTGTCAGCAGATCGTGCAATTCCATGCTGGCGCTGCGGCCCGAAAGTCCCGATTGGGCCTGTTCGGGGCCAACCTCGCTTTGACGGGCGACTTCGACGCGCGTCTTGCCAAGACGCCGCGAGACATATTCCAGCGTCTCTAAATCGTTGTTGCCGAAGAATTGCAGGATGCCGGCGTTGCCGGCGAAGGTCTCCCAACGCTCCTTGTACAGAGCTTTGCCCTGGCCCCAGTCCTGCAATACCGTCCACAGCTTGACGCCGAAGGACGCGATCTGGCCCGCCGCGTCCTCGAGCTGGCTCATGTGGCCGAGCACGGGGAATTCATCGAGGCAAACCAGCACCGGCGCGGCCGGCGCGGTTTTCTCGCGCTCCATCGCGTCGAGGAGCTGATTGATGAAGATGCGAAGCCAGCGATTGCACAGCCCCATGCGGCTTGCGGGCAGGCAGAGATAGACGCTGACCCCCGCGCGGTCGCGCTTGAGGTCAGCAAGATCGAAGTCGTGCCCGGCCAGCACGCGGCGCATGGCCGTGTAATCGAGAAACTTGGTATGGCGGCGCACGGTCGAGAGCACGCCCGCGCGCTCATTGCTGCCCTTCTCATAAAAATCCCGCGCCGCGCCTTCGAGCGCGCCGGCCAGGTCCTCCGTCGCAATGTTTTTCGCGAACCGCGCGGCGTTTTGCAGCATCTCCTTTTCGAGGAGATGCAGCGGCTCTTCGTCTTCGCCGACGAGCGCCGCCGGTTCCTGTTCCAGCGCCGTGCGGATCAGATCGCGGACAGTGAGGAGATTGCGACGCCCCTCATACCGGGGTTCGGTCGCGACGTGCAGGATGACGCCCTCGATGAAGTTTTTGGCGCTTTCATCCCAATGCGGGTCCTTCTCCTGCCCGCTGCGCACGACAAGCGCGTCCGCGATCAGCCCCGCATCTTCGATGATGGTCGGGCTGCCGGATTTCAGGACGGCGAGCGGGTTATAGGACTTGCGCAAATGCGCGATGCGGCTTGAGGCGTTCTCAAACGGATCGAGCACATGCACTTTTTGCCCCAGCGCAGTGCGGCGCGCGGCGGTGATGTTGGCAAGTTCGGCCTTGGGGTCCGTCGCAAGCACACTGCCGCGATAAAAGAGAAGATTGTTGATGAGGGTGACGGACTTGCCGGCGCGGGAACCCGCGACGGTGAGGACGTGGCGGTTATCCTCGATCCCGATGAGCCTGGGGCCAAGCCCGCCGATGAGGATCTTCCCGCCCGGCTTGCGCGGGTCATATTCGAGCGCCTTGCGCTCGAATATGACCTCGGGGGTCTGCCAGCGCGCCTGCGGCGCCGTCTGCTGCTTCAAATAGCGCGAACTCAGGCCGCGCGGGATGTCGCGTGTGAAGTCGCCAAGAAAGTCGGTCATGAATGCCGCTCCGTTTGCCGCCGCGCGTGGCGGTTCACGGCTAATGTCGTCCGGCTCATGCGCACAATTCCTCGCGCGAACCTCGCGCCGTCTGCCGCTCGGCAGCGCGGGCATCACGGGCATCACGGCCCGCCGCGCCGTCTCGAAAGCCGCCGGGCGGCGCTTATGCGCCGCCCCTTCGTCTGCTGCGCCGCCATGCCGGGACCGGCTTCGTCCGCTGCGCGGCGTAGCCGGGTTGTCCTCCGCTGTAGAGCTTTAGAGGGCGCGCTGATGGCGTGACGGCCAGTTTCACGGCGAGCCGTCAGGAAGTGATGTTGCGCGGCAACCCCGCTCCGCGGGTGTCATTCTTGCGGCCGTGGCGCATGGCGCCGGCGTTTTATCCGGTCGGCAGTTTGGCCTCGCCGCCGCTCATCGTTCCGGGCGGGACGAGGTTTCGGTCGGTTCGCCGGACACGCTCTTATCCTTTGTTCCAGAACGGGCTGATCTCATCCGCAGCCTTTTACCCCATGAAGCCCTTTAGCACACCGGCGGGGATTCCCCTTCGGGCGTGCAATGGCCGGCCCGCTCCTTCGGCCCGAAGACGGGCCTCCCGTGTAGGCCATGACACGTCCCCGGCGGCGTGCTGCCGGGCGGGTAAGGCTGGAATGAGCCAGCCCGTAAACAAAGGAGAAGACCATGACTCAGACGAACCAATCGTCCAAAACCTCTGCCCGGAGCAACGGCGAGGCCAAACTGCCGACCCACGTCGCCAAGGTGCGCCACGGCTACGGCAAGAAGGCCACCTACGAGCGCATCGGGGTTGCCTGGCGCAACGACGACGGCTCGCTCTACGTGAAACTGGCCGGCACGCAAGTCGTCAGCGCGCTGACGCTCTACGAGCTGGAGGACAACAAAGAGGCCGCGGCGGA
>JAKAPE010000156.1 GCA_021811945.1 Pseudomonadota bacterium
TTGCGCAATTAGTATCGGAGCGTCAAATCCACCACACTAGTTGATCGGGCTCGGCCCGGCCTTTCCTGGCCGGCGTCTGGCTTTTTGCGGAACTGGCGTCCTGCCGGCTTGATTGTCACGGCGTTAGAGCCAGGGTATTGAACAAGGATTGTGCGCTTTGCGGCTCGAACTTTACGCGATGGAGCGCCACGGCGGTATTGTCGTCTCCGCTTGGTCTCCGGCGGCGGTGGGAAGGTGATTGATGAGAGTGATACTCGCTCAACCTCGCGGCTTCTGCGCGGGCGTCGTGCGCGCCATCGAGATCGTCGAGCGCGCCCTGCAAAAATATGGCCCGCCGGTCTATGTGCGCCACGAGATCGTGCACAACAAGCACGTGGTGGAAAGCCTCAAAGCCAAGGGTGCGCGTTTTGTGGAAGACCTTTCCGAGGTTCCTCCCAACGCGGTCACCATCTTCAGCGCCCATGGTGTGGCCAAGAGCGTCGAGGAGGAGGCGGCGGAGCGCCAATTGCCGGTGCTCAACGCGACCTGTCCGCTGGTCACCAAGGTACACAATCAGGGCAAGCGCTACGTCGCGCAGGGCCGCAGGCTCATTCTCATCGGCCATGCCGGCCATCCGGAAGTCGAAGGCACCATGGGCCAGATTTCCGAGCCGGTGACGCTAGTCCAGACCGAGAGCGATGTCGCTTCCCTCGATATTCCTTCCGGCACGCCGGTCGCCTACGTCACCCAGACGACGCTGAGCGTCGACGACACGCGCGGCATCATCGCAGCGCTGCACCGCCGGTTCACCAATATCGTCGGACCGGAGACGCGCGATATCTGTTATGCAACGCAGAATCGGCAAACTGCGGTACGCGAACTGAGCAAGCTGGTTGACGTTATCCTCGTGGTTGGCGCCAAGAACAGTTCCAATTCCAACCGCCTGCGCGAGATTGGCGAAGAGGATGACACGCCGTGCTATCTGATTGCCGACGGCAGCGAGGTGCAGGCGCAGTGGTTCGACCGCGCCCACACCGTCGGCATCACCGCCGGCGCTTCGGCACCGGAAGTTCTGGTCGAAGATGTGATCGATGCGTTGCGCCGTCTGGGTTCGGTCGAGGTCAGCGAGCTGACCGGCCGCCAAGAAACCATCGAATTCCGCCTGCCGCCCGAATTGACTGATGGCATCAATCCCGCCGCGGCAGTCAACGCATAGCATCTGGTCCGGCTTGGCGCGGTTCTGCCGCAACGGCAAGACGAAGAGAACGAAAAGGAGCGATCGTGGGTGTATCTCTGCGACAGAAGGCCGCCGTGGGCTCCTATGTGCTGCGTCAGCGCCTCGCCGGGCGCAGGCGCTATCCGCTTGTGCTTATGCTCGAACCGCTGTTCCGCTGCAATCTTTCCTGTTTCGGCTGCGGCAAGATCGATTATCCCGAAGCGATCTTGAACAAGCGGCTGTCGGTCCAGGAATGCCTGGATGCCGTGGATGAGTGCGGGGCTCCGATGGTTGCCATTCCGGGCGGCGAGCCGCTCATTCACAAGGAGATTGGCGAGATCGTCGAGGGTATCGTCGCGCGAAAGAAATTCGTGTCGTTGTGTACAAACGCGCTGCTCTTGGAAAAGAAGCTGCATTTGTTCGAGCCATCACCCTATCTCTTCTTTTCGGTGCATCTCGATGGTCTCAAGGCGCACCACGACAAATCGGTGTGCATGGAGGGCGGCTTCGAACGGGCGGTATCGGCGATCAAATCCGCCAAGGCCAAGGGGTTCACGGTCAACGTTAATTGCACGATCTACGACGACCATCCGGCCGAGGACATCGCGGCGTTCCTTGATTTCTCCGAGGAGCTCGGCGTCGGTGTATCGATCTCGCCCGGCTATGCCTATGAGCGCGCGCCCGACCAGCAGCACTTCCTCAACCGGCGCAGGACCAAGGGGCTGTTCCGCCGCGTTTTTGCGCTGGGCAGGGGCAAGCATTGGAACATTACCCATTCCGGCATGTTCCTCGACTTCCTTGCCGGCAATCAGGAATTCCAATGCACGCCGTGGGGAATGCCCACCCGCAACATTTTCGGTTGGCAGAAGCCCTGTTATCTGCTCGGCGAAGGCTACGCCAAGACCTTCAAGGAGTTGATGGAGACCACCGACTGGGATGCCTACGGCACCGGCCGCTACGAAAAATGTGCGAACTGCATGGCCCACTGCGGCTACGAGCCGACCGCGACCGAAGCCATCCTGCAGCACCCGCTCAAGGCGCTGTGGATCGGCTGGCGCGGCGTGAAGACCGAAGGCGAGATGGCGCCGGAAATCTCGCTCAAAAACCAGCGCCGGGCGCAATATGTGTTCGACGGGCAGGTGCAACAGCAGCTCTCGGAGATTCGCGCCGACGAGGCACGGGAGAAGGTTTCGAAAGCTGCGAAGACGTCGCCGGCCAGGACTCCGGCGAGCGCCGCGTAATGCGTGATCGGAAGTGAGCCGACAAAAACGCGGCCGGCTACCCTTGCAGCAACGCCATCGCCTGGGCGTGGATGCGGGGATCGCCGGCAGCGAGGATACGGCCGCCGGCGTGCGGGCGGCCGTTCTCCCAGGTGGTGACGACACCGCCAGCGCCTTCGATAATGGGGATGAGCGGCAGCACGTCATAGGGCTGCAATTCCGTCTCGATCACGAGGTCGACGTGGCCGGCAGCCAGCACGCAGTAGGCGTAGCAGTCGCCGCCGTAGCGCGACAGCCGCACCGCCTGCTCGACGCGGGTAAAGCGGTGCCGGTCGGCGTCACTCATGAGCAGCGGGCTGGTCGTGAGCAGCACGGCGTCCTTGAGCGCCGCGCAGGGCCGCGTGCGCAACACGCGATCGCCGGCCGGCCCGCGGTAGTTCGCCGCACGGCCATCGCCGACGAAATATTCGCGGATGAAGGGCTGGTGCATCATGCCGTAGATCGGCTCGCCGTGCCGCGTGAGCGCAATAAGCGTGCCCCAGATCGGCATGCCGCAGATGAAAGACTTCGTGCCGTCGATCGGGTCGAGTACCCAGACGTACTCGGCCCCAGGATGCTCTGCTTCGAATTCCTCGCCCAAAATGCCGTGCGCTGGAAACGTCCGCTTGATCAGCGCGCGCATGGCAGCTTCTGCGGCACGGTCGGCGGCAGTGACAGGATCAAAATCGCCGGAGCGGCTCTTGTTGTCGACGCCTAGCGCCGTGCGAAAAAACGGACGGATGGTCTCGCCCGCCACGGTCGCGAGCTCCTCGACGAACGCCGCAAAATCGATCGCCGTCATGCGCAAGCTCTGCAAGCTCTGTCTGTCAGGTACATGGTGACGGCGCAATTCATTGTTGCCGAATGGATACACTCGCTGACAATTTAGCATTTCTGCGTTGTGACACTTGCTTGACCAAGCTTGTATGCCCTTAATCTTGGGTAGCATCATTCCAACGCAAGACAGCGTCGTAACTCATTGATTAACAATGATTTCCTTCTATTGCTGCGCCAAACGCCGCTGTTCTGCCCTGCGATGATCTGCTTTGCATTAATTGCAGAAACTATCAGGGGAAATACCAGAAAGATCGATCGGTAGGTCTTGCATTTTGTGCGGCGCGGTGTATGTTGTTGCAGTGCGGTAGCGGGAGATCTCTCGCGCTACCGTCGCCCTCCTTGGGCGTTTCCTCCCTAGACTTGGGCCGCTTGCAATCGCGAGCGGCCCTTTTTCCGTCGCTTTGTTTTGGCTGCTGCATACTGCTTTTGCCTGCCTCATTCAGCGGCTGCCGCCCTATGGGATCGCAGTTCTTTTAGCGGGATCGCGGCAATGCGATCAGCCAGGAATTCGAATTCGCGGGCGAGTTCATTGAAAGAAGTCGTACGTTCGTAGCGCCGCTCGTCCATGTAAAGAGCGCGGTTGACCTCAAGCTGAATCGCGTGCAGCCCGGCCGCCGGATTGCCGTAGTGCTCGGTGATAAAGCCGCCCGCATAGGGTTTGTTCCAGCTCACCACATAGCCGAACCCGCGCATAGTCGTCTCGATCGTCTCGGCCACGACAGGAAGACAACTCGTGCCGTAGCGGTCGCCGAGGACGAAGTCGGGGCGCGGGTGCTCGTCCTTGGCGCCGAGCGTCGAGGGCATTGAATGGCAATCGACCAGTATGGCGGCGCCAAAATCGCGATGCAGCCGCATGAACACGCGGCGTAGCGCCCGGTGGTATGGCTTGTAGAGGCCGTCGATGCGCTGCAGCGCCTCGGCGACGGAGATACGCTGATCGTAGATTTCCTGGGCGTCGCCGACGACGCGAGCCAGAGTGCCGAGACCGCCGGCAACGCGCATTGAGCGGGTATTGGCAAAGGAGGGGAGCCGGCCGTCGAACATGCGCGGGTCAAGCTCATACGGCTGGCGGTTGACGTCGACATAGCTCCGCGGGAAGTGTGCGCGCATAAGCGGATAACCGCGGGCAACGACGCCGACGATCAACTCGTCCACAAAAGTGTCTTCGGAGCGGCGCAAGGTGGCGAGGTCGAGCCGCGAAGCGAGCAAGAAGTCGCGCGGATAGATCCGCCCGCTGTGCGGCGAATTGAACAAAAGCGGGCCGCGGCACGGCGCCGGCTCGACGATCTCGAAGGGAGGATCGAATTCGTCCTGAATGTCTGCCATGATGCCTCGAGCCGTTCTCCGGGGGCTTGAGAACCGGTGTCGCTCGCTTGCGCGCCCTGTCAGCATTGTCCATCACGCGGTACGCCTTGCCAAGAGCGACAAAACGCGACAGAGCGACAAGACGCGGCCAAGCAGTGACAAAACGCAGCGAAGCGCGGCTTTCACCTCATATTTACCCGCCATCCGGCTTATGGAAAGAAGGGGGCCGGCGAAAGCCGGGTTCGAGTGGCCATGCCCAAAATCCTGCTTGCGGAAGATGATATCGACATGCGGCGATTCCTCGTGAAAGCGCTACAAAATGCGGGATTTGACGTTGTCTCCTATGACAATGGCCTGTCAGCCTATCAGCGGCTGCGCGAGGAGCCGTTCGAGCTTCTCTTGACCGACATCGTCATGCCGGAGATGGACGGCATCGAACTCGCCCGTCGCGCCGCCGAACTCGATCCTGACATCAAGATCATGTTCATCACCGGATTTGCCGCCGTCGCCCTCAACTCCGATTCGAGCGCGCCAAAGAACGCCAAAGTGCTGTCAAAGCCTGTTCACCTGCGCGAACTCGTCAGCGAAGTGCAGAAGCTTCTCGCGGCGTGAAAACCGCGCCGCCACAAGCCTCGTCGGACCTTCCCGGCACCGCGAATATCGATTTCGTTATCTTTCCCCCGCGCTGGCTCGTCGGCGAGGATAGGTTCCGACCGTTCCGGCCGCCGTGGTTTCACCACAACGTCATGGCCGATTGCAGCGGCACCTTTCAAAATCGCGATCCGTCATCACCCAAGGAACGACGAAACAGATGAGTCTCTACCGGCGGCCGTACTCATCACCGAGCCGCACGATATCGTCCTCGCCGAGATAGCTGCCGACCTGAACCTCGATCAACTCAAGCGGTATTTTGCCCGGGTTGGCTAGACGGTGCACGCTACCGATCGGAAGGTAAATCGATTCATTTTCATGAATGATGCGGATTTCGTCGCCGATCGTGACCTCGGCGGTGCCGCGGACCACTACCCAGTGCTCGGCGCGGTGAAAGTGTTTTTGCAGCGACAGCTTCGCGTTCGGCTTCACCACGATGCGCTTGACCTGATAGCGCGGCCCGCTGTCGACGCCCTGGTAATAGCCCCACGGCCGATAGATGCGCAGATGTGCGACGGCCTGCTGACGGTTCTGCGCCTTAAGCTTTTCGACCAGCGTCTTTACCTCTTCCGCCTTGTCGCGCGCAGTAACGAGGACAGCGTCGGCGCTCGCTACTACAACAACATCGTCGAGCCCGACCACCGCTGTGAGGATCGTTTCCTCCGAACGTCCCAGGCTGTTGCGGCTGTCATAGAACACGACGGGGCCGAACGTCGCGTTGCCATCAGCGTCATGCTTGAGCAGGTCCCAGACCGCGTTCCAACTGCCGATGTCGGACCAGCCGAGATCGACGGGGATAACGGCGGCGCGGCGCGTGCGCTCCATCACCGCGTAATCGATGGACTTTTTCGGCGCCAGGCCGAACGGCTCCGCCGGCAGTCGCAGAAAATCGAGATCGCGCGTGATGTCTTGGACCGCCGATTTCGCGGCGGCGGCGATCTCCGGCTCGAAGCGGACGATTTCGTCGAGCATCACCTCGGCGCGGAAGACGAAATTGCCGCTGTTCCAAAGGTATTTTTCGGCGATATAGCTGCGGGCAGTTGCGGCGTCAGGCTTTTCCACAAACGCTTCGACGGCAAGCGCGGTACCGCCGTTCAGTTTGGCGCCCGGCCGGATATAGCCGTAATTGGTCGCCGGAGAAGCGGGATTGACGCCGAATGTCACAATCAGCCCGTGGGCTGCGGCGGCGGCCGCCTCGCGGCACGCGGCCTTGAAAGCGTCCGTCTTGCGCAGAACATGATCGGCGGCGAGAACAAGCATGGTCGCCTGCGCATCGCGCTCGCGTGCCAGCTCTGCGGCGACGGCGACCGCCATGGCCGAATCGCACCGCGTCGGCTCGATCACGATGTCCGCCTCGATGCGGCATTCGCGCAGCTGTTCCGCGACGATGAAACGGAAATCGGAATTGGTGACGACGATCGGCCGCTCGAACAATTCGGGG
Organism: Pseudomonadota bacterium; assembly: GCA_021811945.1. Taxonomy (GTDB): domain Bacteria; phylum Pseudomonadota; class Alphaproteobacteria; order Rhizobiales; family Xanthobacteraceae; genus BOG-931. The sequence continues at coordinate 6,689 of JAKAPE010000156.1, forward strand.
TCGATGATGCGGTCAAGCACCTGTTGGAACGTCGAGCGCTCGTCGACCAGCGCAACGAATTGCTTGGGCATGCTTTCCCGCGAAACCGGCCACAAGCGCGTGCCGGCGCCGCCGCACATGATTACCGGTATCATCAGCCCCCGCATTTCGGTCGCAGCCGGCCTGTTGATCGCCTCCTCCCTAGCATACAACCTGCAAGGTTCAAGGCCTGCAATTTACGCAGCGGACAGCGGGGCTTGAGCGGGACGTCAAACTTGGCCAGGGGCTGCGCGGTGCCTGCGGGATGAGCGCACGCGCAGGGTTCCTGGTTTGAGCGACAGCGCCGGTCGCCCGCACGAAGCGGGTCTGTGTCGATTTTTCGGCGATCTGCTTATTCGACGATCGATTGGAAATAGGCGATGGTGCGCTTGAGGCCGTCGTGCAACTGCACTTTGGGCGTCCAGCCCAGCTTCTCCTGTGCCAACGAAATATCCGGCTGCCGCTGCTTCGGATCGTCTGTCGGCAGCGGCTTGAAGACGAGCTGCGACCGCGATTGCGTGAGAGCGACGATTGTTTGCGCCAGTTCCAGGATGGTGAACTCCTCGGGATTGCCGAGGTTGACCGGTCCGAGAAAGCCATCGTCGGTCGCCATCAGCCGCCCGATACCGTCGACGAGATCGTCAACGAAACCGAAGGAGCGCGTCTGCAGGCCGTCGCCGTAGATCGTAATCGGTTCCCCGCGCAGTGCTTGCATGATGAAGTTTGACACCACGCGGCCATCGTTGGGGTGCATGCGCGGTCCGTAAGTATTGAAGATGCGCGCCACCTTGATGCGCACGTGGTGCTGACGGTGATAATCGAAGAATAAGGTCTCGGCTGCGCGTTTTCCTTCGTCGTAACAGGCGCGCAGCCCCAGTGGATTGACATGGCCCCAGTAGGACTCGGGCTGGGGATGCACCTGTGGATCGCCGTAGACCTCGCTGGTGGAGGCCTGAAAGATCTTGGCCTTGACGCGCTTGGCGAGCCCCAGCATGTTGATCGCGCCGTGCACGCTCGTCTTTAACGTCTGCACCGGATCGAACTGGTAATGGATGGGCGAAGCCGGGCAGGCAAGATTGTAGATTTCGTCCACTTCGACGTAGAGCGGAAGGGTAATATCGTGCCGCAGCGCCTCGAAGCGCGAATCGCCCAGCAAATGCGCGATGTTCTGACGGCGGCCGGTGTAATAATTATCGACGCAAAGCACTTCGTGATCCGCGGCGAGAAGCCGCTCGCAGAGGTGAGAGCCGATGAATCCGGAGCCTCCGGTGACCAGCGTTCGCTTTCTCGAAAAGCCCATGTTCCACCTAGCGCCAATCCCGCTCGGATCGACCCGCTCTTTGCACTCGTCATGCCCGCGTTTGTCGCACGGCTGTCCGGGTCTGCAAAGCGCGAATCAGATCAACGGCTGTTGCGAATGACCCACTGTTCACCGTCATCCTGAGGTGCGCGCCACCGATCTCTGATGTTTCCAAGATCGGCAACATAAAGTGCGCAAGTCGGGAATACCCGACTTGCGTGGCGCGCCTCGAAGGATGCGGCCGAAGCGCCAATCGAAATCGGCGAAGCCGATTTCGACGATGTATAGTGCCCAAGTCGGCATCGAAGTCAGCATGAACGCGCGGGTCAAGCCCGCGCATGACGCGTGTTGCGTCGGCGCGATGTCGCTCAACTCGCCAGCGCAGCGCGGCGTGAGGGCTGCGGAACGGCATGTCCCAGATCGCGGGCGGCTTCGATCCAGGCGACGATGGCATCCTGGATATTGGCAATGGCTTCTTCAGGCGTTGCGCCATCGCTCATGCAGCCCGGCAAATCCGGCACCGTCGCCAAAAAACCTCCGCCTTCCTCCAACGGCAGAGGCTCGACCACCACCGGGTATTCCAGCCGCTTCATTGCCGGCTCCTGACCGCATCGATAAACGCGACGAGTTTTCGAATATATACGGCTTTGATCGGGCGTTTATAAGGGACCGTCAGTTTCTCCGCCATAAGCGCGTGCGCCACCTTGTAATGCGAACCGCCGCCGCGGGCCGGCTCGCACAAGACTCCATGTTCGCGGCAGACTGCCTCGACATCGCCGATAGTCCAGTCGCCGGCCGGATTGCGGCGCATCCGCTCAAGCCGATCGCTCACGCAATGCTCTCGAAGATTGCAATCAATGAAGCTCTTTTGTCATGGCGATCACACGTCAAGCTCGGTCTGGTGCTCGGTCTTCTCGCGCCTGGCTTTCTTGAACACGGAAGGATCGATCCACGGCAGATGCGGGCGTTTGCCGTCGAATAAATCCTCGACAGTCAGAATCTGGAGTCTTTCGAACTTGCCGTGCAGCGGGCTTTGGTAAAAGCCTTGCGCAAAGGCTTCGCGCTTCATCGTCGTGGTCGGCTCGGCCATCATGAGCAGCACGCCGACCTTGGCGCGCTCGCGCCCGACCACTTGGCCGAGGGCGCGCACCCACTGCGGCGAAACGTTCTCGCCGCCCTTGACCTCGACGATCGCCTTCTCGGTGGTCTTGCCGTCCGGCTTGAAATAGAGAAGACCATCGATCCCGGAATCAGCGCCCTTTTTGCCGCCCTTGTACGGCTGCGCCTCGATCATCGACAGCGCCCACAGCTGGAATTGATGCGGATCGGCCTTCGCCAGCTCACGCGCGGCGCCGACGTCCTTGGGCACGCCGTGAATTTCGAACTGCGCCATCGGAAACGCATCGATCAGCCGCCGCTTCACCAGGCTGATGGCAAGATGCGTGATGTCGATGCCGATCCAGCGCCGCTTGAGTTTTTGTGCGGCATGCACGGTGGTGCCGCAGCCGCAGAACGGGTCGAGCACGAGGTCGCCTTCGTTCGACGAGGCGGAGATGATGCGTTCGAGGAGCGCGAGAGGCTTTTGGGTGGGGTAGCCGAGGCGTTCTTGATCTGAACCGTGCAACGGCAGAATGTCATCCCAGTCGTTTTGAAGTGCTACTCCGGACATTTCATCCAAATATCGTTTGTACTGCGGCACTCTCCCGGGAGCTGTCTGGACAATGCGGCCTTGGTCATAAAGCTTCTGCATGTTTTCGCGCGAGTAACGCCAATAGCGAGCCACGCCGAGAAATTCGTAATACGGATTTCTTTTCTTCGGATTTGCACCACCTGGTGCGGTCAAATCGCCGAGCCGATATCGACGGCCCGTATCTGGCTCGACATGCCTATAAAACGCGTTGATGTAGGTGTCGTCGTATGGTGTGTACTGCCAGTTCCATTCCCACTCGTCCATTTTTGTATAGAAGAAGATAATGTCGCGCACATTGCCATACTGCTTTCGCCCTTGCGCAGCATCGTTGTGTGCGCTTTGTCGTCTCCAACTAATCTCGGTTCGGTAATGCGTCGCACCAAACACGGCATCCAGTAAAATCTTCAAATAATGGCTCGCCGCCGGATCGCAGTGCAGATAAAGCGAGCCGGTCGGCTTGAGCACGCGGTGCAGTTCGATGAGCCGCACCGCCATCATGGCGAGATAGGCCATCATGTCGTTCTCTTTCAGGAACGAGCGCATGGCGCGCAGCATTTCGGCGGCGTCCGTATTGCCGGACTTGATCACCTGATCGAAGGCGTCCGCGGCGCGCGCGTTCCAGTGCCAGGTGTCCTCGAACGCCTCGATCTGCGCTTGGCTCTGCTCGCCGCCCGGCGCCTTGAACAGCACGTTGTAGGTGGCGTTGGAGTTGAACGGCGGATCGAGATAGACGAGATCGACCGATTCGTCGGCGATGTACGCGCGCAGAATGTCGAGATTGTCGCCGTAGAACAGTGTGTTGACGGCAGGCGTCGTGGGCATATCACGCCGCCACGACGCTGACGCGCGCCGCCGCGCGCGACCGCGGTTTTTTGCGGATGATGATCTCGACATCGCGGTCGAGTGCGGTGAGAAAGGCCATCAGTCGTTCGACCGAAAAGCCGCCAAGACGATAGTTTCGCAGCGCTGACACTTTGGGCTGATTGATGCCAAGGGCGTGCGCC
>JAKAPE010000157.1 GCA_021811945.1 Pseudomonadota bacterium
CGCTCCATGCCGAATCAGAGCGCCAACGGGATCACGATCCTCCAGTCAATACAAAATCACCCGAAATTGCCCGTTAACCTGACTTCCGAGCCGTGCCGTTTGTGGGCGCATTGGTTGACCGCCCACACCCAGGGCATGAGCTCGTCGAGCCGCGATGCGGGCCAGAGATTGACGAGGCGGGTGAGAACGTCGGCGAAGTAGGCAAAAGGCCGGCCTCGACATCTTGGAGGGACGCATTGTGCACTCGTGCTGAATGCCGCCGGGGGAAGGCTCCCGGAGAGCCGTATGACGGAAAACGTCACGTACGGCTCGATGAGGGGACGCTGGAGACGGAGCAATGGGCGAGACTGAGACACCGGCATGTGGCGAAAGCCGCCGGCCAACAGTCATTCCCTCGCACCTGCCGCCACCGCGCCAGCGTCCTACTCTGCGAGCGCAGTTTCGTTGTGGCGCAACAATCAGTCGCTATCCGCGTGAACGCCGACATCAGGCTCGGGTGCCGAAGACCACGCGGTTGACCCCTTCCGAACTCGAAACGCTAGATCTTGCTGCCCGAGGTGGTGCGTAAGGACCATGAATCCGTCGCCGCCTTGTGGTTACGGCCTATGGATACGGTAACCAGGGCGTATCCATAGCAGTAGGAACAGGCGTAACCACAAGCACCGGACCGCAGATCAGGCCAACGGCGGGACGGTGATCGCGCTGAACCGCATCGACGGCGTCCCGTCGATCATGAGCTTCAGGTAGACGCAGTAGTTCGGCAACTGCTCGAGGTCGCTTTCGTCGAACACCTCGTTGAACTCGCGGGCGAAGTAGGGCGCGTCCTCCACGCCGACGCGGAAGGCGAGGATGGTGCCGGCATTGCCGAGGATGGCGTGCCGGATATCCGGCTCCAGCTGGTGCAGGTATTGGTGGGCAACGGTGAAGCCGAGCCGGTACTTGCGCATTTGACGCCAATGCGTGCCGAAGAGTCAGATCAGTTCAGAGAATTGTGCCATATCGGCAAACAATCGCGTCTTTTTCTGCTCGCGACGCGGAGCACAATGGCTGCAGAAAAACGCGGCTCGGCCTCTTCCCTCGGCGCCTTTGATGGGGTGCCGATAACGAGGCGGAGCAACAAGCGACGGCGGCATTATCATTAGCGACGGCTGATCTTCTCCGCCTCGCCATCCGGCAACCGAGCGGTTCGGTCGCCGGCCAGCGAGGAGGAGAACCATGGAATTTGCTCTTACTACCAAATCCAAGAAGCTCATGAAGCTGTGCGAGATCGAAGGGTACGACAATCCCTACGATCTGATGCAGGCGGTCATGACCGACAGCGTGTCGCCGGCCATCTGCATGACGGAAGGCTGCGACTACACCGCGGAGATGGAGCCCGATCAGCGCGAAGGCTACTGCGAAGCCTGCGGCGGCAACACCATGATGTCCGCCCTCGTCCTCGCAGACCTCATCTGAGGAGGCCGGCGATGGCCACAGTCGCAGACGACAAGACGCGCAAGATTCGCGTACTCAACGACAACTTCCGCGCCACGTTCCTTGGAGGCCGCATAGTGGTCACCCCGGGTGTCCGGTGCTTGCCGCTCCTCGTCAACGCGCGCGTGCTTCTTGCGGCGCAGTCCTTTCGCGGCTTCACCGAAGACAACGACCCGCATGGCGAGCACGACTTCGGCAGCTTCGAGATCGAAGGCGAGACGTATTTCTGGAAAATCGACTACGACCCCGACTGCCGGTACGGTCTATGCGCCAGACCGCTTGAGCCGACGTTACGCGCACCAGATTCTCCTGACCGAAGAGTTCGCTCGCGTTGGCGTCGAGACTCTGTTTGTGCGTGCGCCACGCGGCTCGACGCCCGAGGACGAGCTGCTCGTGCAGTTCCAGGGCATGATCGCAGAGTACGAACGGGCGCAGATTCTGGAGCGCTCGCGCCGCGGCAAACGCCATCGCGCGCGCCAGGGTGAAGTCAGCGTGCTGAGTGGCGCCCCTTTCGGCCATCGTTTTATCCGCAAGACAGATCAATCCGCCGCGTACTATCAGATCGACGACGAGCAAGCGCAGATTGTGCGGCGGGTGTTTGAACTGTACGGCGTTGGGGATCGCAGCATCGGCGCCATTGCCCGCCTGTTGAACGAAGAGGAAATCCCCACCTGCAAGCGCCGTGGCCGTTGGGAACGCTCAGTAGTTTGGGGCATGCTGCGCAATCCTGCATACAAAGGCCAAGCGTGCTATGGCAAGACGACGCTGGCACCGCGCCAGCGGATTACCCGGCCGATACGGCTGCGTGACGGCATCGCGCCTCGTAACAGCGCAAACCACGAGCGGCCACGAGAGGATTGGATTGCGATCGCCGTGCCGCCGATTGTCAGCGAAGAGATTTTTGCGCTGGCGCAAGAACGGCTCGAAGCCAACAAGACATACGCGCCGCGGCGGACCGTCACACCGAGCGTCGTGCAAGGTCTCGTCAGCTGCGCCAAGTGCGGCTATGCGCTCTATCGCACATCGACGCGATCGAGCGCCCGCACGATTCACTATTATCGCTGTCTCGGTTCCGACGCCTGGCGGCGGCTTTCCGGCTCCGTTTGCAACAATCGCCCCGTGCGTCAAGATTTGCTGGACGAAGTCGTGTGGACGGAAATCATGCGACTGCTCGAAGATCCGCAACTCATCCAGAACGAACTTGATCGACGTCTTGCAGCCGCGCGCGAGGCGGATCCGACCAAACGTCATGAAGAGGCGCTCCGACGCGATCTCGTTCGCATTGGCAAGAGCATCGATCGTTTGCTCACCGCTTATCAGGAAGGCCTTCTCTCGTTGGACGAACTGCGCGAGCGCATGCCGAACTTGCGGCGGCGCGAACAGGCGGACAACGCCGAACTGCAGGCCATCGTTGATCAGTCGGTCGACCGTGCAGCCTACCTGCGCCTCGCCGAAACGCTGACCACGTTCCTCACGCGATTGCGGTCGGCAGCGAATGACCTCGACATATTGGAACGTCAGCGCGTCCTGCGGCTTCTCGTCAAGGAAATCCTTGTCGGCGATGACAAGATCATCATCCGGCACTCCATCCCCTTGCCCACCGGAGGCGACGGCCCGTCAGCCCAAAGAGCGAATGCTGCCGTTTCCCGCACCGGAAGTTATCTTTTGCGTTCGGGGAGCCATCTCGCCGCTATTGTCGAACCTGATGCTGAACGTTCTGGACAAGGAACTGGAGAAGCGCGGCCATTGCTTCGTGCGCTACGCCGATGACTGCAACATCTATGTGCGCAGCCGGAAGGCGGGTGAGCGGGTCCTGGTCAGCATCGAGCAGTTCCTCGCCAAGCGCCTCAAGCTGAAGGTCAACAAAGCCAAGAGCGCGGTCGCCAAGCCCGGCGTCCGCAAGTTCTTGGGCTTCAGCTTCACCAGCGGGAAACAGCCACGACGGCGCATCGCGCCGCAAGCGCTGGCCCGCTTCAAGGCGAAGGTCCGAGAACTGACGCGACGCACGCGCGGACGAAGCCTCGCGCAGATCATCAAGGAGCTGTCCATCTACTTGATTGGCTGGCGCGGCTATTTTGGCTTCTGCCAGACGCCCTCGGTGCTGCGCGCACTTGACGAATGGATCAGGCGGCGGTTGCGCGCCATCGCCTGGAAGCAATGGAAGCGTGGTCGTGCTCGCTTCGCCGAACTGCGACGCCGCGGCGTCGGCCGGGACCTGGCGGCGCAAACCGCCGGCAGCCCTCATGGCCCTTGGCGGCTCGCGAACAGCCCCGCGCTCACCATTGCTCTGCCAAACCGCATCTTCGGCTCACTCGACTTGGCTTCTGTCGCGGCCCCGCGGTCCGCATAATCCGCCGAACCGCCGGATACGGACCCGTATGTCCGGTGGTGTGGGAGGGGTGCAGTCGTGAGATTGCCCCCTATCCCGATCGGCGTTACCTGCATTACGACACCATTTTTGACAGCCTTCCCGTACCGCTCCTTGCTGTTAATTCCGCAGCTCCGTTCAAATAACGGTTGACCACGGGTTGCCCAAAAACTGTCAAAAGGTGTCGACTTCAGACCTTTCGTAAGAACGATTGATCAATGTCCGGTTAGCTCATAATCCCTTCATTTTGACCATTTTTTCTTGTTTCGCGCACCGGATTCCTTTCCTCAGGAATCCTGTGGCTTCGGTTTCGATTCCCAGCGGCCCGAATAGTCTGAAGAAGAGCAGGATCGCACATGGCGTCGATTTCATCGCGCAAATCCTGTGTTTTCCAGCGTCTGCATTTTGCGTACTATTTCGCTTCGTTGTCCATCGACCCACGGGTTGCCCACCGGTTGCCCAAAATCTCCGCTAGCCATGTGTTCGGGGTTCAGCATCTCGATGGCTGTCCGTAACGTGGAAGGGGCCAAGTGCGTATATCGCATGGTCGTGACGATTGTGGAGTGCCCCAGCAATGCCTGTACGGCGGGCAGAGGCGCCCCCCGCATGACGAGAAGGGAGGCGAACGTGTGCCGAAGCGTGTGCCAACCGATCTTCCGCAATCCAGCCTTTTCACATGTTTTTGCCAGCTCGCGGCCCAGATGCGTGCCGCCGTACGGTTTTCCGCAGGAGCCCATGAACACGAACCCCGTCTCCTTCTTCCGACGGTAGAGTATCGCCAAGACGTCGGTATCTAGGGGGATATGCCGTTCGCGGTTGCTTTTTGGGGAAGTGAGGGTTTTCCCGTATACGCACCACGAGTGGCGAATCGACAGAGTGCGGGTTTGCCAGTCGATCGAAGACCACTGGAGTCCCTTGATCTCTCCGAGCCGCATGCCCGTCCGGAGTGTCGTGAATATCATCTCCCGCAGCGTACCCTGCGAGTGTGCCAATAGCAGCTCACACTCGTCTGCCGAGAGGTAATCTGTTCTAGGCGGAGGACACTTGAGCCAGGTGATCTTCGGAGGAGCGCCGCCCAGCGCCAGCCAGTCGTACGCGGCTGTGAGGCACGCATGCAGTATGGTCAGGTGGTTGTTGACCGTTTTGCGGCTCAAACCTTTTGCGACGAGCCGAGCGGCGTATTGCTGGATTTGGAAGCTGGTAATTCGGTCGATGCGGGCCTGTCCGAAAAAGGGGACGAGGTGGGCACGGATGACGTACCGCTTGGTGCACTGTTCCGAAAATTTGTTGTTTGTAGCAACATATTGCTCAAACCACTCCCAGACGAATTGTTCGAACACCTGCTCGCGCTGCGCGTCGGGTACCCCAGAAGTGATCTGCTCACCCCGCGCGAGTTTCTGGCGCAGCACGGCCTCGTATGCGAGCGCCCCTGCGCGCGAATTTTCCGGGCTTCGTTGTCTATAACGGGTGTGGTGGAACCTGAAATCCACCCACCATGATTTTTTAATCGTTCGTACTGCCATAACGTTATGGGCCGACTGCCCGCACCCGATGTGTCGCCAGATAGGACAAGATGTCGTCCTTCGCGAACCGGACACACCCGCCAACTTTATGGAAGGGGATATGACGGTTTCGCTGCAGGCGGCGCACGCTTGCGATCGAGATTTTGAGTAATTCGGCAGCTTCGGCGGCGGTCAGGAGCTCGATCGTGGGACGTGCATCAGTCGGCATAGTTGTCAAGGAACGGTACGTGGTCGGCAACCTGGATAAATAATACACCCCTGCTGGCATCGGTGCGAATCCGCAAATGTCTTAACAGTTCGGTCCGGTTATGTGAATTACAGCCAGTCATAGGGACACCTCGCTGAATTCGCTGAGATATGCGGCGCCCGCTCGCCGTAGCAGGTCGGTGCTCACTCCGTTCGCGAACGCGAACTCATTGAGATCGTGTGCAAAAGTGTCGTCGAATGTCAGCTCGGCAAAGACCCTGAACATGCAGGCCTGAAATTCATAGGAATCGCAATGTTGGTCTTGGTCACAGCGCGCCAACAATTCGTCCTTGTGAGCGTCGATATACGACTTTAGCCCGCTGCGCTTCAAAATCCGTTGACCGGCTTGGGTTAAACGAGCCGTGGCTCCCCGCTGGAACAATCTTGTCGCACTATCTTCGGCGCTGATCTTCAGCCCTTGCACGGCACCCGTCAGCGATTTGATCGACGCCTCAAGACGCGCGAACCGCACGTGGGCGTAATACGCGATACCGAGAACTGCTCCAATAAAGACCAGCAGATATTCCCAGCTGATGTTGACGACGAGTCCGTTCATTAGCCTGGATAGTACGGCGCCGCAGGGCGCATGCCATACGCAGTTTTGTGTCGGACGGGCACGTACGCCGAGCATCGACGGAACGATGCAGGGTTCTCGTGTACTATTGGCCTCAACTTGCCGCCAGCCGGCACGCTTTCGCGTGTGGCGCACCCACACTTTCGTCTTCGAGCTGATATTTTATGTAAGAGCGCACCAGCTCATACGTCTTGCGTTGAAAACGCGCGAGCGTCTCTCGAAGACGCTTGGTTGCGGGAAGTTAAGCAGAACTTCCCAACCAGCGCTTGGAGACACTCGCGCCGTTTTCCCGCATTGCGGTCTCCGCTGGAACGGCACCTGCTCAGCGGCTGCCCGATCCCGCGCAGCACCGCGACCGGGTGCGTCGTGGCCTGGGCTACACACCGGCCAGCGCCGACTCATCAGCAATGGCTCGCGAGGCGCTCACGCTCCGTTAGCGCCTAATGCGATGTTCATGGCCGCCATGAAAAAATGTTTTCGCCGCGCCTTGTGCCGAGCTGTCACATTATCAAGCATAGCGGCCAATCGACATCGATAAGACCATTAGGTTCGTGATCGTCAGGCAGCTCGGGCTTGCGACACGTCCACATGGTCAGATCCGGAAACTATTTGCGCGCGCTTCGGCGTCGGTGGCACCTCACCCAGGAGGAGCTTGCATTCCTATTTGGATACACGGACCACGCCATCGTTTCTCGCCTTGAACGGCAAGAGCGGCCCATCACTCTTGCCGTCGCCTATGCCTGCCACGTTCTGTTCGGCTGCGAGCCGGAGGACATTTTCCCGGCACTGTATCGGCAAGTCGACGCGAGTCTGGCCGAGCGCATTGGGGACATGCTTGAGCAGCTTCAACGCGCCGACCAGAGCACGGCGACAAGCGCGAAGCTGCAGCTCTTGCGGGAAGCACTCAACCGGCTTCATGCCACGCCTCTTCACCAAGATGTATGAGGCGCACGTGCCAACGCGTAGTCATGTCCGTTTTCCCGAACTGGCACGGATTTGCGTATGTGATATTCGAGGGCGAAGCGCTGCTCGATTGGGGCATGAGCGACGTGCGCAGACCCGGCAAGAACCGCACATGTCTCGAGCGCATCTCCCGACTATTGGACAGATACGAGCCCGAGGTGCTCCTCCTCCGCGATACCTCGGATCTGATAACCCCGCGAGACCGGCGGCTCGTCGCCCTTATCGAGGCCATACAGGAATTGGCCGCGGCTAAGCCGTTGAAAACTTTGCTCGTATCGCGAAAGCAAATACAGGACGCATTTGGTGAACTGGAAACGCCCACCAGAGCGGCGATCATTCGCGCGATTGCCGACCGTATTCCTGCCTTTGAGTGGTTCCTGCCTCCCTCCCGAAAAATTTGGGAGAGCGAAGATCGGCGAATGGGCCTGTTCGATGCCGCAGCGCTTGCCATGACGTTCTTCTATCTGCGCGGAGGCGGCGGGGCGCCGTAGCGCTGCGCGCTCCCTTGCGCTCGGGAGCGCCGGAATCCTCCGGCGCTCCCTCTGTGCAAAGGAGCGCAATCATGAACAGGGACGTTCTTTCCAGGCGCGATGTTCATCGCGAAATCACTGACACCATCGCCGCGGCGATCGAGGCGGGTGCCAAGGACTACATGATGCCGTGGCATCAGAGCGTCATGCGGCCGCTCAATGCCGCGACCGGCAAATCCTATCATGGCGTCAACGTGGTGGTGTTGTGGGCGGCCGGCAGGCGGCGCGATTTTCGCTCGGGATACTGGGCTACGTACCGCCAGTGGGCGGGCCTCGAAGCGCAGGTTCGCAAGGGCGAGCGAGGCTCGATGGTCGTCTTCTACAAGTCGGTCGAAGTCGAGAGGGACGAAGGGGAAGAGGGAGCGCAGTCGGCAACGACTGCGCAGACGAAACTCGTCGCCCGGGCCTCCTGGGTTTTCAATGCCGATCAGGTCAATGGGTGGTCGCCGCCTGCTCTCCCGGCGCAGGGCGCGATGGAAATCCGCGAGAACGCCGAAGCCTTCATTGCCGCTACCCGCGCCGACATCCGGCACGGCGGCGACATGGCGTATTACGATCCCGCGGGAGACTTCATTGCCGTGCCGCATGCGGAGCAGTTCACCGGAACCAAGACGAGCACGGCGACCGAGTCGTACTATTCGGTCATCCTGCACGAGCTCACGCATTGGGCAGGCGCCCCGACACGGCTGGCGCGAAATCTGCGGGCGCGCTTCGGCGACCACGCCTATGCCATGGAAGAGCTTATCGCGGAGCTCGGCGCTGCGTTCTTGTGCGCCGATCTGTGCATCGCAAACGAACCGCGCCTCGATCATGCTGCCTACGTGTCCTCTTGGCTCCAGCTGCTCAAGGACGATCGTACCGCACTGTTCTCGGCAGCAAGCAAGGCGAGCGTCGCGGCGACCTTTCTCGCCGAATTGGCGCGCTGCCGCGCCAAATGTGCCCCTGCGGCATGAGAGGCGCGTGGAGTCGCCCGAAGAAAGCTATGGCCTCACGGTGTCGTGAGGCCATTTCTCTGGGTCAGCGTTGGATGCGACCTCGCGGAACCCTCAATTTGAGAACGAGATCTCAGCAGGGTGCGCGGAAAGAATTCGCAATATTCATGCTCGTTGAACCACGCGCTTTTTATGTCGAACAGGTCGAGTCCAGGCGCGAAAGCGCAGGCGCGTAAATGGTGAGCTGCGCAATCGGCTTGTCCGTTCTGGCGTCGGGTCTGTAATCGAGGATGTGGATCGCGCCGTTGCGGGCTTGCAGGAAATCGATGTGGCCGGTGATGACGCGCTCCGTGCCGGTCTTGGGCACAAGCTCGATCGCGTGCTCCTGTTCGATCGCAGTGATGTCATGTTCGGTAAGCCAGATCGGGATTTCGACGGCGAGGGTTACGCTGTCGTTCGCAAGCATGAAGCGTTGCAGCGTTTCGTGCCGCAGCTTGTTGTTGCCGACGGATGGAATGATGAGAGCGGCCGCTCCGGTTGCGGCATTCTCCTTGCGGTTGACGATGAGGCGGGAGGTGTCCGCGGACGAGAGATCCGCTTTCGACGCGCGTGCTTGAGGATTCCCTTCCTCGGTGAAGAGCTCGTGCGGGCACTCGGTCGGGACGCGTTCGAGGAAATCGGCGAGCGGCGCGAAGCGCTTGTCGCCTCTTCGCTTGTCGTCGAGCGTTCCGGCGCGAAGGAAGTCGAGCTTCGGGCGATGATAGGCGTAGCTGTAGATTTGCCGGTGGTAGAGCTTGATGGTTCGTATCGTCTGGTTCGCGGGAAATCGAGAGAGGCCGGCGGAGCGCAGGCGACGGTAGCTGCAATGAGCCTTGTATTGCTCCAGCCATGAGGCGATCGTGGAGGGCGAAATTTTCCGGTTGCTCTTCCTTTTGAGGCGGGCGGCGGCTTCGTCGAGGCTATAGCCGGTGTCGTAGTCGGTCAGAGCGGAAAGGATTATGCGCAGCGGGTAGGTCTTGTTGCGCAGCGCGGCCGGACCCGGCGTGAAGGCGCGCTTGCAGGAGGCGCAGCGCCACAGTTGGACGATCTCCAGCTTCTTGCTGCGGGTGCCGCGGCGCGTGAGATTTTTGCCGCCGCATTGGGGGCACGCTTCCGGCTGCTTGCTTGTGAGCGGGACGCGGGCGATGAGAGGGATGGCCGTCATAGACAGAATGACCGGCTCACCGTACCATGCGGGTACGAAAAGATAAATGCGCGCGTATGCCGGTGTGCAAAAATTGCGACCACCGAGGAGAGGAGCACAACTGGATTTCGGCGGCGTGCTGGAATTGCGGGAACCGTAGCCCGCACTGTCCGTTCTGCCACCAAAAATATCAGCAGCGCCGGAAACGAGGTCAGTGCCGCTATCCGGGTTGTCGGTGCGCGAAGTACGCGCCGTTAAGCGATACGAAGCCGCCGGTCAATCGGGTGCTCGGGCGGATGCTGTATCGGAGTCGACGTAACAGGGGGCGCTATTGAAATCGCCGCGTGAAGTCACGTCCGTGACGTCACGAATTTCGAAAATGCGACTGCGAGGATGTCACGCAAACCGATGCCCGAACGGGTTACGGATCTTGGAAGGGCGCGAGGCGTGCGGGGGCGCGGTTGAGCCGTGGCGGCGGGGTGTGTTCCGGGGGGCGAGCCGCTGGAGCGGGGTGCTGGAGCTGGTTGGAGCAGGGCTGAGCCGCGGCGGCGAAGTGTGTTGTGGGGGCGCGAGCCGCTGGGGGCGCGCTGGGGAGTGGTGCGGCTCGTTCCGATCGCTCGGCGGCGCTTTTTTCATTGGAAACTCCCAAAGGGATGCTATCTTTCAAAAAGATTACCATCGGGAGGCGATGCCAAAAGCTCTTCGGGGCTGCGGAGAGCTATTGCCGAATCTTGGTGACGGGTCGGGTCAGGCGGCAGCGGTTTGAGACTGCGATCTGACGACCTCAATCCCATCGTTGAACTTTACTCCGAGGATGACTTTC
>JAKAPE010000158.1 GCA_021811945.1 Pseudomonadota bacterium
CTGGAGGAATCACAGATCAAGGCAATTGGATAAGACTGTTTCCTGTGCCGTATCGATTTTTAGATGAAGATCAGCGTTTCTCTAAGTGGCACTGGATCGAAGTACAGGTCACAAAGCCAACAAGCGACATTCGCCCCGAAAGCTTCAAGATTAAGCCTGAAAGTATCAAAATACTCGGCGAAATCGGGACGGAACGCGAATGGCGCGAGCGCCGCGCCCTGGTAAAACCACTGTTACGGCCGTCCATGTGCGCCATTCGCCGCGAGCGCGACGAAAGGGGCGCGCCAACCCTTGGACTATTTAAGCCGGCTGAAATCAAACGATTATTAATCGAGCCGGCCGCCGAGAAGTGGACTGCCGATGAAGAGCGGATTCTCCGACAAGATACGTTATTCCAAAAAGCTCCAGCCGAAACCCTCGAAAAACTCCCGTTCAATTTCAAGTACGAATTTCGGTGTGCGGATGTTGGCTGCAACGGGCACGAAATGATGTGCACAGATTGGGAAATGGGTCAGGCTTATCGGCGCTGGCGACGCGAATACGGCGACGGATGGGAGCGTTCGTTTCGACAGAAATTCGAGGCCGACATGATCCAGAAATTCGACACACACCTTTTCGTCGGCACGGTGCATCGGCGCCCGGGTACCTGGATAATCGTCGGTTTGTTCTATGCGCCTTTCGAGACCGCTCCGGACCTCTTCGGCTAACGAAAGAGGCCGCCAACTGAGGCGGCCATATTTCTCTGCCCTCGCAACGCGCTTGTTTCTCCGGGAGGGTAGGGTCACCTCCAAATCGAGGTGGCTCCGGATGCGACAAAAATTTTGCCAAAAAATGAAGTCCTCCTCCCTGCCGAAATGGCGCGTCGGAAGGGAAAAGCAAGAGGCGCGCCCAAAAGGGGCCACCAGCCGTTCTCAAAAGGGACCACGGGATATGGAAAGGGGCCAGTACCGGGCTGCGGAAAAGAACATATTGCGAACATAGAACATATCGTGTACAGTGCGTTGTCATCACCGGTTATCGGGGATTCCGGCGTCCGTTGTGGGGCGGGCGAATCCCGGCCATAAGGAGCGGAGAACATGAGTGCAGCGCTTCGTCTCGTCGAAGGATCGTCCATGGACAAATCGAAGGCCCTCGATGCCGCGCTCTCGCAGATCGAGCGCAGTTTCGGCAAGGGCTCGATCATGCGGCTCGGCAAGAACATGCGGTCGATGGATGTGGAGACCGTCTCCACCGGCTCGCTCGGCCTCGACATCGCGCTCGGCGTCGGCGGGCTGCCGCGCGGGCGCGTGGTGGAAATCTACGGGCCGGAATCCTCGGGCAAGACCACGCTCGCTTTGCATTGCATCGCCGAGGCGCAGAAGAAGGGCGGCATCTGCGCCTTCATCGACGCCGAGCACGCGCTCGACCCGATCTATGCGAGAAAGCTCGGCGTCAATGTCGACGACCTGTTGATCTCGCAGCCGGACGCCGGTGAGCAGGCGCTGGAAATCGCCGATACGCTGGTGCGCTCCGGCGCCGTCGATGTCCTGGTCATCGATTCGGTCGCCGCGCTCGTGCCGCGCGCCGAACTCGAAGGCGAGATGGGCGACAGCCAACCCGGCCTGCAGGCACGGTTGATGAGCCAGGCGCTGCGAAAGCTCACCGCCTCGATCAACCGCTCCAACACGATGGTGATCTTCATCAACCAGATCCGCATGAAGATCGGCGTTATGTACGGCTCGCCGGAGACCACGACCGGCGGCCATGCGTTGAAATTCTATGCTTCCGTGCGCCTCGACATCCGCAGGATCGGCGCCATCAAGGAGCGCGACGAGGTCGTGGGCAACCAGACCCGGGTCAAGGTGGTGAAGAACAAGCTGGCGCCGCCGTTCAAGCAGGTCGAGTTCGACATCATGTACGGGGAGGGCGTCTCCAAATCGGGCGAATTGATCGATCTCGGCGTCAAGGCCGGAGTGGTGGAAAAATCCGGCGCCTGGTTCTCCTACGACAGCCAAAGGATTGGCCAGGGCCGCGAGAACGCCAAGGCTTTCCTCAAGGCCAATCCCGATGTGGCGGCCAAGATCGAGGCGGCCATCCGCCAGAACGCCGGTCTCATCGCCGAAAAAATTCTCGCGGGGGAACAGGGCGAGGCCGGCGGCGATGACGCGGCGGAGGGGTGATTGCGAGCGTGCGCATTCGAACTCCCTCTCCCCTTGTGGGAAAGGGTGGCGAGCCCGTTGGAGCAAAGCGAAAACGGGCGAGCCGGGTGAGGGGTTGTTGTTAGCCGGCGATGGCGCGCCGACCCCTCACCCGCCTCGCTCCCCCCCGATCACGTCGGGGGTCGCTCGGCACCCTCTCGCGCAAGGGGAGAGGGAAGCATCTTTAACACAGTGACCTACAGGCTCCTCCGCTCGGCGGTCCAGGACCCCGAACACGAGGCGCCGCGCCAAAAACCGCGGCCGAGATTGCCGGCAAGGCGTCCGACGCCCGTCGCGGTGGTGGTGCCGTTGCTTAGCTTGACACGGACGGTGCCGCTTGCGGCGACCCTGCCGGAGACGTTGAAGGCGAGGGCGCCGCCGTTGGCGAGAACGCCGTGGGCTATCCGCATCGGATAGCGATAGGCGGCGACGCAGTCGCCTTTTTCGGTGGTGATCGATACGCTCCACAGGCCGTCATAACTTGGCCGGGCGAGGCCGGGCGTTGCGGCCAAGATCAAGGCGGGCGCTGCGACGAGGAGTGCGGTCACGATGGAGGCGATGCGGCGTTGCGGTAGGCGGCCTTGTCGAAAGTTCATTCCAATGCCCCCGGGCTTTGCGCGCGACAGGCGCGCGCCCCATCTGTTGACGCGCCGGGAAAACTTGTCCCGACACGGAGGTGTTTTATCGGGAAAAAGTTCAAACACCGTTGATGGCCGCCGCGAAAACGCCGCAGGGCGGGCACCGACTGTTAGTCATCGGGGCGGTCTCGATCGCGGTCCTCGTGCGGCTGGAACGGCTCGTCATAGCCGTGACGGGCGGAATAGAACAGAAGCGCCATCAGGCCGCATCCGACCGCGAGCGACAGCACGGCGCCCAATGCCATGGCGAGGTAGCCGATCGTGGGCATCGGCGGACCCTCGACGGAGGTGAAGGCGCGCGACGCGTACCACCCTGCGCCAGCCAGCACGGCGAAAAGCGCTACCAGGAGGGCGATGGTGCCGAGGATGTTTGGTCTTTTCATCCTATCCAGATAAGCGCGCGGGCCTTCGAGCGCCATTCAGCGTATCCGCCGTCCCGCGGTTACGCTTACTCGTTCAGCCGAGCGGGCGGTCCCGGGTGGGGCGCGACGCGCGCTCGATATCGACTATCGGCCGCATGAAACGTCGGGGCGGCAGGGCGATCCCGGCGCGGGTACCGTCGTTCCCCCGGCGACGGGTGTCTCGGCCGCCGTCCGCTGCTCCAGCTTAGGCGAGGAACAGATTAGGCCATTGCTTTTTGCAAGTTCTGGTCGACCTTGTCGAGGAAGCCAGTGGTCGTGAGCCATTTCTGCTCCGGACCGATCAGGAGGGCCAGATCCTTGGTCATGAAGCCGGCTTCGACCGTGCCGATGGTGACTTTCTCCAGCGTGGTCGCGAAGCGCGCCAGCTCGGCATTGCCGTCGAGCTTGGCGCGATGGGCGAGCCCGCGAGTCCAGGCGAAGATCGAGGCAATGGAATTGGTCGAGGTCTCGCGGCCCTTCTGGTATTCGCGGTAATGCCGCGTCACCGTGCCGTGGGCAGCTTCGGCTTCAACGATCTTGCCGTCCGGCGTCGTCAACACCGATGTCATCAAGCCGAGCGAGCCGTAGCCCTGCGCCACCGTGTCCGACTGCACGTCGCCGTCGTAATTCTTGCACGCCCACACGTACCCGCCCGACCATTTGAGCGCGGCAGCTACCATGTCGTCGATCAGCCGGTGTTCGTACAACAGGTTCTTCTTCTCGAATTCGGCCTTGAACTCCTTGTCGTAGATTTCCTGAAAGATGTCCTTGAAACGGCCGTCATAGACCTTGACGATGGTGTTTTTGGTGGAAAGGTAGAGCGGATAGCCACGGTCGAGCGCGTAATTCATCGAGGCGCGGGCGAAGTCGCGGATCGAATCATCGAGGTTGTACATGGCCATGGCGACGCCGGGGCCGGGAAACGCGAACACCTCGCGTTTGATTTCGGTTCCGTCGTCGCCGACGAAGGTGAGGAAGACCTTGCCCGGACCCGGCACCTTGAAATCTGTGGCGCGGTACTGATCGCCGTAGGCATGGCGGCCGATGATGATCGGCTTGGTCCAGCCGGGCACCAGCCGCGGCACGTTTCTACAGATGATCGGTTCGCGAAAGATGACGCCGCCCAGGATGTTGCGGATGGTGCCGTTGGGCGAACGGTACATCTCGTGCAGAGTGAACTCCTTTACCCGTGCTTCGTCGGGCGTGATCGTGGCGCATTTGACGCCGACGCCGTACCGCTTGATGGCCTCGGCGGCGTCAATGGTGATCTGGTCGCGCGTCGCGTCCCGCTTCTGGATGCTGAGATCGAAATATTTGAGATCGATGTCGAGATAGGGACTAATGAGCTTTTCCCTGATCAATTGCCAGATGATCCGGGTCATCTCATCGCCGTCGAGTTCGACCACTGGATTGGCCACTTTGATTTTCGCCATTTCCATGAAGACCTTTTTTAATCCCGGTTTGGATGGGTACCGAGCGGCAAGGCAGGGTAGTCCGTTGCAGCGGCCGCTGGCGGCGTCGCTATAGCATTGGCGGGGTGCCCGAGAAAGCCGACATTGCCGGATGAGGCGCGTCCGGTGCAAAAGCCTCGGACCCGCAACGACTGATAAGGAGGATCGATGCCGGGCGCCGGCACAGACAGGACCAAGCGCTGGACCGCTGCACCCGGTCCGGTGATCGTGCTGGTCGAGCCGCAGCTCGGCGAGAATATCGGCGCCGCGGCACGCGCCATGGCCAATTTCGGCCTTGCCCGGCTGCGCCTCGTCTCGCCGCGGCAATCCTGGCCGAATGCCAAGGCGCGCATGATGGCGGCTGGCGCCGATCGCATCCTCGACAACGTCGAGCTTTATCAAAGCCTCGAAGCCGCCGTCGCCGACTGCACGTTCGTCTGCGCCGCCACGGCGCGCGCGCATGACCAGGCGAAGCCGGTCGTGGGCGCGGCACGGGCCGCTTCATTGATGGCGCCGCACGTGGCCGCCGGCGAGATCGTCGCCGTCGTCTTCGGCCGCGAGCGCAACGGTCTTGAGAACGAGGAGGTCGCGCTCGCCGACTGTATCCTCACTCTGCCGGTCAATCCGGCCTTCGCCTCGCTCAATCTGGCGCAGGCCGTGGTTATCGTCGCCTACGAGTGGTTCAAGCTGCGAAGCGGAGAAAAACTGCCGTTCGCCATGCCGCAAAAATCCGCGCCGGCGGCGAAGGAGCAGCTTCTCGCCTTCTTCGCCTCGATTGAGCGCGAGCTGGAAAAAGTCGAGTTTTTCCGTCCGCCCGACAAGCGCGAGACTATGCAGATCAACCTGCGCAACATTTTCACACGCATGCAACCGACGCGACAGGACATCCAGACTCTCCACGGCGTGATCATGGCGATCGCCGAGGGCCGCAAGGGACCGGCGCGCGGCGGCGTGCTCGATGGCGAGGAGGCGGCGATGCTGCGCGCGCTGCTTGCCGAGCACGGTAGCGGCCGGGTTCCCTCCGAACGCGGCCCGGTGCGCGGGCTGGCCCGGCTCTTGCGCCGCAATCCGACCGAGACCGAGCGTGTGCTGTGGCAGGCGCTCGTGAACGACCGTCGCTTCGCCGGCTGCGGCTTCAAGCGGCAGACGCCGGTCGGGCCGCACATTTGCGACTTCGTGTCTTTTCCGCTCCGCCTCGTCATCGATCTTGCGCCGACCGAGGAAAGCGCGGTCGCGGCCAAGGCGCGCGCCGAAAAGCACGCGTGGCTCGCGTCGCACAATTATCGAGTGGTCGAGTTGTCCGCTGGCGAGATTGACATCGCCCAAGCGCTGCAGCGCGTCGCCGCCGCCCTCGGCGAACAAACACGTTTGCGGTAGATCAAGGTTCCGGCGCGGTTGGTGCGCAGGCTGCCCGGCGCCAATTCTCGGCTGACGCGAGGCAAATGGTTGCGGCGCCCGTTCAGCCCTTGAGCACCTTCATCGCCGCCGCCGTTGCGGCGCGCAGCAGGGCGAGATCGCTCATCACCGCAACAAAGCGCACGCCGCGTTTGGCGAGCGCGACGGCGCGTTCGGCGGAGTGGCAGTAGGCGCCGGGAATTTTCTTCGCGCGCTCCGCGACCGCGACGATGCGATCCAGCTCGTGCTCGACCTCTCTGGAGAGCGGGTCGAGCTTCTTTCCTTGCGACAGCGCGATCGAGAGATCGGAGGGGCCGAGGAAGAGCCCGTCGATGCCCGGCGTTGCCGCAATCGCATCAAGATTGTCGAGCGCCGTGCGGGTCTCGATCATGGCGAGTGCGATCACTTGATCGTTGGCCTCGCGCAAATATACCGACTGATCGGCGAGGCCGGCAAGCGCCGTCGCCCGGTGCGGGCCCCAGCTTCGCTCTCCGATCGGCGGGAACTTCGCCGCCGCAGCGAACGCACGTGCGTCCGCCGGCGTGTTGATCATCGGCGCGATGATGCCTTCGGCGCCGAAGTCGAGCGCGCGGGAGACCAGAGCGAAGCCGCCGACCGGCACGCGCACGACCGGCGCCGCTCCGCCTTGACGCACTGCGGCAATGCCGGTGAGAAGCGCGCCTAAGTCCCACAGCCCGTGCTGACTGTCGAGCGTCACCGCCGCAAAACCTTCGCGCGCGATCGTTTCGGCGACCAGCGGGTAGGGCAGGCTGCACCAAGCGGAGTAAACGGTTTCTCCCGCGCGCAGCGGCGGGGCCAGGGTGAAGGCGGGAATGGCCATGAAATCCGCTCGCGGATGACCGCCGTGGAACTATTTGCCCGCTTTGACGTCGGCGATCGCCTTCTCCATCAGCTCGGTCATGACGCGACCGATCTGGTGGTCGGACTGGACCACGCCCTTGGCATCGAAATCCCGGCGGATCTTGCGCTTCACGTCGTGTTTACCCATTTCTTCAATGTCGCTTAAGACGACGGACTTGGCATAGCTTTCCGCCTCGGCGCCGGTGAGCCCGAGCTTTTCGGCGGCCCACAGGCCGAGGAGCTTGTTGCGGCGCGCGGTGGCCTTGAACCGCAGTTCCTCGTCGTGCGCGAATTGCTGCTCGAACGCCTCCTCGCGTTTGTCGAACGTGGTCATGACATTTTGCCCTGATGTTGCCCAAAGCGTTGCGAAGCACGCGGTGTATCGAACGGGATGCCGCCTTGCATATCGAGGGTGGCCCGTCAAGGCAATTGGCGCGCGCGGTCAACATCGGCGTTGCGGCCGACGCCGTGCCGGTCTATGTCGATTGTGCTCCGCGTCCCGTTCAGCTAGCCTGCGGACTGCGGAGGGGCCACAGCGTTTGAGTCGCGCGCCCATTGCCGCCGCCGCCGGCCTCGATAACCAAACTGGAGCCACGGCATTATGGATTTCACCAAGCCACGGTACACGCCGATGAGCCGCCGCCGCCGCATCTATGAAGGCAAGGCGAAGGTCCTGTACGAAGGACCTGAGCCGGGAACCTTGATTCAACATTTCAAGGACGACGCGACCGCCTTCAATGCCAAGAAGCATCAGGTGATCGAGGGCAAAGGCGTCCTCAACAACCGCATCTCCGAATACGTGTTCCAGCACTTGAACGACATCGGGGTGCCGACGCACTTCATTCGTCGGCTTAACATGCGCGAGCAGCTCATCCGCGAGGTCGAGATCATCCCGCTCGAAGTCGTCGTGCGCAATGTCGCCGCCGGCTCGCTGTCGCAGCGGCTCGGCATCGAGGAGGGCACGCAGCTGCCGCGCTCGATCATCGAGTTCTATTACAAGAACGACCAGCTCAACGATCCCATGGTGTCGGAAGAGCACATCACCGCCTTCGGCTGGGCGATGCCGCAGGAAATCGACGACATCATGTCGCTTGCCATCCGCGTCAATGACTTCCTCTCGGGGCTATTCCTCGGCGTCGGCATCCGTCTGGTCGATTTCAAGATGGAGACCGGCCGGCTGTGGGAGAACGACATGATGCGGATCGTCGTTGCCGACGAGATTTCGCCCGACTCCTGCAGGCTGTGGGACATCAAGTCGAGCGAGAAGCTCGATAAGGATCGCTTCCGCCGCGATCTGGGCGGTCTCGTCGAAGCCTATGCCGAGGTCGCCAAGCGCCTCGGCATCATGAGCGAAGGCGAACGGCCGCAGGGCAACGGGCCTGTGCTGGTTAAGGGCTAAAGCGCAGGCGCGCGTCCAATGGGCGTCCCGACCATCAAAACCGGTCCGATGACGGTGGAGGAGTTCTACGCCTTCACCGACACGCGGCCGGATGAGGAAAAGTGGGAGCTGATCGACGGGGCGCCGGTCTTGAATGCGTCGCCAAGCGAACTCCACCAAAGGATTATAAAAAACCTCGGCTTCGTCTTGACATTGCTCGAACGACGGCATGGAACAACCTGGGAGGTGCTTCCGGGACTTGGGGTGCGGGTGTCGGCAACGAGCCGACCCGAACCG
This sequence comes from Pseudomonadota bacterium, assembly GCA_021811945.1. Classification (GTDB taxonomy): domain Bacteria; phylum Pseudomonadota; class Alphaproteobacteria; order Rhizobiales; family Xanthobacteraceae; genus BOG-931. The sequence continues at coordinate 8,599 of JAKAPE010000158.1, forward strand.
GACCTTCTAATCATCCCGCGAAGTGGCTTGTCGGCTGACCCTCAACATCGCGACCGCAATGATGTCGTCATTGCTTTCGAGATTCTATCGCCATCAACCAAGGACCGCGATCTGCGCTGGAAGCGTACCGCCTACATCAGCCTGCAGTCGCTCACCCATTACGTCGTAATCGCACAGGACACCGTCGATGTCGTCGTATTCGCGCGGGATGCCGGCTTTGCCGAGCGGCGCTTGCGCGCGCTCAGCGACTCGCTCGAAATCCCCGCACTTGGAATTTCTGTGCCCTTAGCGGAGATTTACCGCGATACGGGTTTGGAATGAGGTGCTGGTGGCTTAGCTGTGGCGCCGCGTTGCCGCATCTTGAAACTATTGCGGACGAGTTGAGGTGGCAGTTGGCATGAAGGCCCGCGTCACCGTGACTTTGAAGTCAGGCATTTTGGATCCGCAGGGCAAAGCGATCGAAGGGGCGCTGCGCTCACTCGGCGTGCGCGGAGTTGCGAGCGTGCGCCAGGGCAAGGTGTTCGACATCGAGATCGAGGCAACCGACCGCGCTGGCGCGGAGGCAGCGCTCAAGAACGCCGCCGAGAAGCTTCTCGCCAACACAGTGATCGAGAATTATCGGGTCGAGGTTACGTGATGAGAACGGCCGGAGCGGAAGTGCGATGAAATCAGCGGTGCTCGTCTTCCCGGGCATCAATCGCGAGCGCGACATGGCGCGCGCGCTGAGGCTAATGTCCGCGCGCGAGCCGAAGATGGTCTGGCACGCGGACACGGCATTGCCGGCGGAAACCGATCTCGTCGTCATCCCCGGCGGCTTCTCCTATGGCGATTACCTGCGCTGCGGGGCGATCGCGGCGCGCGCACCGGTCATGGACGCAGTACGCGCCTTCGCGCAGCAGGGGGGACTCGTCCTCGGCGTCTGCAATGGCTTCCAGATTCTTTGCGAGGCGGGGCTGCTGCCCGGCGCCCTCATGCGCAACGCTCAGCTTCGCTTCATCTGCCGTGACGTCTTCTTGCGCGTCGAGCGCTCGGATACGCCGTTTACCCGCGGCTACAATGCCGGGCAGGTGATTCGCGTCCCAGTCGCCCATGGCGAAGGCAACTACATCGCCGACGGCGAGACCATCGCGCGGCTCGAAGGCGAGGGCCGGGTGATCTTTCGCTATTCGTCGCCCGACGGCATGATCGATCCCAATTGGAACCACAACGGCGCCATGAACGCCATCGCCGGGATTTTGAACGAGCGCGGCAATGTGCTCGGCCTGATGCCGCACCCGGAGAACCACGTCGAAGCGTCGATGGGTTGCACCGACGGCCGCGGGCTGTTCGCAGGGTTGGTGGAGCATCTGCAGGCGGCCGCCTGACCGCCTTGAGAGTGAGTGGACGAGTCTTCGGCGCATCACTATCTTCTTGGGTAGGTGTTTTCATGGCAACCATGATTTCGGAGGTCTATGACGCCTTCATTGCGTCAGGTGCTCCGGAAGACAAAGCGCGAAAGGCCGCCGAGGCCATCGCGGCTTACAAGGGCCGTTTCAGCAAGACCGGGAATGATCTTAACATCCTTAAATGGATGAATGGCGTCACCTGGGCGCTTTGCCTTGGAATTCTCGTGCGCCTTTTTATGCATTAGACCTGAGCCAATTCGGCATGACGCCGGGCCGGGAGAACCAGTCGAGGTAGCGCGGGGCTCGACCGATGGATGCCGGTTGTTCGCGGGGTTGGTGATCACTTCAAGCTGGCAGCACAAGCACTTTCGTCGCGCTAAAAATCGTAATATTTTCTTTCATCCTAAATCCGTGAGTTGCAGCCCTAAAAGTGCTCGCAAACCTCTTGGAATTTCAGGCAAATTAGGAAAATCGAACAAGTGCGGAGCGGTTCCAATTTGGAGACCTCTAAGGTGGCTTATT
>JAKAPE010000159.1 GCA_021811945.1 Pseudomonadota bacterium
GCATGCCCTATTACGAACGTCGGAAGCAAAGGGACACTAGCAACTTTATGAATCTAGTGTGGTTTTGGATTTGACGCTCCGATGACGAGTTGCCGCAATGATGATCGGAGCGTCAAATCCACCACACAAGTGAACTCCCCGGGTGTGTTCTGGTCAGTTCATTCCTGCCCTCTCGGGCGCGACCAGCAGTACGTATCGCCCCCATTGTGGCGCGGCAACGGCGGAAAGCATGAAATATCGGCAATATGCCGTGTCTGTCCTAAACCTAACGATAAAATGCCGCACCTCCTCTTGGTGCCGCGCTACCTCGCGGCGTTTATACTTTTCTGATCGCTTTCAGTTTAGGGAAGTTGCGCTGGCGCTGTGAAATGCTCAGCGCGTAGCAGCCACGAGGCGAGGCTCGGAAGAGCAAGCAGCGTAAGCGGGGTCGCGCTGGTAAGCCCGCCAAGGATGACGATAGCCATTGGCCCCTCGATCTCCTGGCCGGGCAGACCGGCACCAATTGCGAGCGGGAGGAGCCCCAGAGCCGTCACCGCGGCGGTCAACAGCACCGGCACCACGCGTTCGACCGCGCCGCGGTCCGCAATCTCGGGCGACCACGACGCACCTTCGTTTGTGACGAGATGCCGATAATGCGCTAACAGCATCAACCCATTCCGCAGCGTAATGCCGAACACGGTAACCAGTCCGACCGCGGCGCCAAGCGACAGCGGCGATGCAGTCACCCACAGCGCGGCGATGCCGCCCAGCAAAGAAAACGGCAGGTTGACCGCTAATAGGACCGCAGGCCGCAGCCGGCCGAGCGCAATCGTCAGAAGGATCATAATCAGGGCGAAGACGCCGATGCCGTAAAGCAGGAGCGTCCGTTGCGTGCCCGCCGCCGCCACGGCCGTTCCCCCGACGGTGAGATACGTGCCGGGAGCAAGAGAAAGGCCAGCGAGCACCTTTTGCGCTCGCTGCACAAAGGCGGCGGTACTGCCGCGAACCTGGACAGTGACGTTTTGGACCCGTTGCGCGTTCTGGTGCAGGATGACCGCGCGTCCGTCGCGTTCCGTGATGTCGGCCACGGTACCGAGCGGCACGGTGCGGCCCTGGCCGTCCAGAATTGGTAGAGCGCTGATGTCGGCAGGACTGCGCTGTGCGGACGGTCGCAAAATGACGGTGATCGGCCATGACGTGCCGCCCCGATAGATGCGGCCGACCTCGCGGCCGGTGAACGCCGTTTGAACTGCGTCGAGGACGGTCTGCGGTTGCAGATCGTAGTCCCGGAGTGCGGAGCGGCGGAGCGTAACGGAGATGGTGGGGGTCTGCGACGGCGCGGCAATCGCGACCGCTTCGGCACCGGGGACATGCCGTAGAGCGGCGGCTACGCGTCTTGCATCGGCGTCGACCGCCGCCAGACGAGAGCCGAACAGGTGGATGATAACGGGCGCCATTGTCGCCGAGAGCAGTTCGTGAATGCGCTCGGTAAGAAACGTGTTAGCCGATGAGCGCGTGCCGGGAACCTTGCCGAGCGCGTCGCCAACGGCGTTCGTCGATGCGATGCTGTGCTGATTACCGCCGGCCGACAGCGTCACATCGATTTCGGCCCGGTTCACGTCGCCGGTGCCGTGGCCGAGATTTGCGTGCCCGACGTGAGCAACGACGTGTCCGACTTGCGGCATCTTCTGCAGACGAGCGACGATCCGCTTTGCGAGGCCTAAGGTTTCCGACAGCGACGTGCCGGGCGGCGCCAGGAAATGGGCGACCACAAGGTTTTCGCGAAATCGCGGCAGGAAGCGTGTCGGTATAAGCACAAGGCTTGCCAGCGCAACGAGCGCAGCGAGCACAATGGCCGCGAAGGCCGCGTTCGATGCCCGCCAATGCCACCGCACGCTGGCGAGTGCCCGCTCATGAAGCCGCCGCGTTGTTCTCACAAACCAGGGGTCGCGTGGCGAGAGGCCGCCGGCGCCGAGCAGCAGTCCCGCCATTGCTGGCGTCGCCGTCATTGCCAGAACCAGCGAGACGAGAACCGCCGTGATGAACGCGATCGCCAGCGGAACGAACAGCCGTCCGGCAATCCCACCCAGGGCGAACAGCGGCAGAAACACAAAGGCGATCGCGAGGGTGGCGAAAATGATCGGCGTTCGCACCTCCAAGGAGGCTTCCAGGATGACGTGCGGTCGCGGCAGCGGTTCGGGCCTGTTCTGATTTTCGTGCAGACGGCGGCGGATGTTTTCGATGTCGATGATCGCATCGTCAACGATGCTGCCCAGCGCAATCGCCAGCCCGCCCAGTGAAAGCGTATTCAGGCTCAGTCCGAACCAGTACAGAATGAGGACCGTGAAGAGCAGCGCGAGCGGGATCGTTACGAACGAGATCAAGGAAATGCGCCAATTACGCAAGGCGAAGATCAGCACAACAAGGATCAGCCCCGTGCCGATTGCCAGGGAATTGCGCAAATCGTGCAGGGCTTCGATGATGAAGGTGGTCGGCTCAAGAGCGTGGCTGTCGATCCGGACGCCTTCGCGAGCAAGTCCAGGTCGCAGCCGCCCTATTGCCTCCTGGAGCCCGCCGGCCACCTTGAGCGTGTTCGACCCATAGAGCGACGTGACCACCAGGAGGAGGCCTTGCTTTTGCCCGATCAGGGCGGCGCCGATCGGCGGCGGTGACGCGGCGACCACATGGGCGATATCGCCCAGCAACAGCGGCGTGGCGGCGTCGCTGTGGATTACGGACTGTGCTAATTGGGCGAGATCGGCGGCCTGGCCATGCGATTGCACGACAAAACGCTGGTTCGCCGTGTCGAGAAGCCCGGCGCTGCGGACACCGGAAGCGGCGGTCGCCGCCGCGATGACTTGATTGAGCCCTATCTTCGCTGACAGCAGCTTTTGCGGATCGATTTGGACCTGCCATTGCTGCGGCTGCGCTCCGAAAATCGGCGCATTCGCTACCCCTGGGACGGCGAGCAAGGCTGGCCGAATGACCGCACGGGTGAGTTCGGTCAACTGCATCAGCGATAGCCGGTCTGAAGTCAGGCCGACATCGAGAACGTTTCCGGCGGCGGATTCCTGCGCGGGCAACACCGGCCGGGCATTGCTTGGCAGCAGACTCGCAGCCGCGGCCACCCGCTGGGCCACCAATTCTCGGTCGCGGTAGAGGTCGGTGTTGCCGTGAAAGGTCGCGGTCACAACCGAAAGACCGGCAATCGATTGCGAGCGCAAAATCGCGAGCCCCGGCGTACCATTTACCGCGTGCTCGATCGGCGTCGTAACTGAGCTCTCGATGTCCGGCGGCGCCAAGCCCGGCACGATTGTGTAAACGGTGACGATCGGCGGCGCAAAGTTGGGAAAGACATCGTAATTGGCGCGAAGCAACGCCAGGATGCCGGCAACGCCGATGCCGATCATGGCGAACATGGTCGGCCAGGGAAAGCACAGGCACAGGCGGACGGTGGCGCGAAGCATCGCCGGCCTCAATCGTCATCGTCGCTTGGCCCGGGGTGAGGCTCCTGACCCGCGCCCAACAAAAAGCCGGCACCGCGCACCACGATCCGATCGCCCGGATCGAGCCCGGCGGAGACGAAATAATCACCGTTGATCCGAGACCCGGCAGCGATCGGGACCGTTTCGAATGTGTTCTTAGGCAATGCTCGGAACACAAGCGGGTCGCCGTTGCGCCAGACCACGGCCGCCGCAGGCACAATAACCCCCAGATGCTCCGGCCCGGTCGGCAGCGTCGCCACAATCGCGGTGCCGATCGGTACTCCGGGCTGCGCTGGGGCTTGATAGAGGAAAGTCTCGCCCGGATAGCCGCCGACCATGCGCCGAACTGGGCCTATCAGGGTGATCGGAAAATGTTTGCCGGCCGCCTGCGCCGGCGCGCGCTGCGGTGGAGAGGAAAGCTCCGTTGCCGGCGGCAGGCTTAGGCCGATCAGGACTGCCGTGCCATTTGAGAGCTGCAACAGAAGCGGATCATTGGCCTGCTGCAACGACGCCGTTAACGAACTTCCCCAATTGACTTTGGCTTGATTAAGAAGAGCCGTGCGGTTCGACTGCACCTCGGCGAGCGCGGCCTGTGCCGTCGCCGCGTCCTGTTTAGCCCGCTGCAATTTCTGTTCGGAAATATTTTCTCTCTCGCCGTAGAGGACCTTTGCACGCGCCTCCTGTTGTCGACTGAACTGCAGGATCGCCTCAGCCGCCGTTGTTCTTGCCGTCGCGGCGCTCAGCTTGGCATGAAGGTTCAGCAACGGCGATGGGTCCAACGCTCTGCCGCGTGCTTCGACAGTCGGAGTAAATCGTGCCGCCTCGACCGGCTTAACTACAATACCCGCCTGCTTTACGGCGTCCTCGCTCAACTTGATCGAATCCGCCGAGCCCGCTGCGGCGACTTCCCACGCAGCGAGGCCTAATACCGCAACTGCAAGCCAGATGAAGGTTTTCATAGTAGGTGTGCTCGCGCCTCCGGACGAGAAACTACGATCGCGCCGGCGGCTTGTGGACAAGCCATCGGCCGCTTTCGGCGGCGGCGAAAAGGTCGGCGAGTGCGGCATTGACGGCCGCCGGTTCCTCGCTGGTGATGGTGTGGCCCGAACGCGGGATGACGAGGAGCGCGGCGGTCGGCGCCGTGCGCTTGAGAAATACGCTGCCGTCGAGGCAGCTGTCGTCCTCGTCGCCGACAATGACAAGCAGCGGCACGGAGAAGCGTTTGAGCTCCGCCTCCAAGTCCCAGAGCGTCGGCCGTTTTGCTTGTACCATCGACATCGTGAGCGCATGGCCGAGCGCCGAATGCTCGGCGAGCATGCGGGCGAATTCGGCGAAGCCGCGCGGGTCCTTGTGCTTCTGCGCCTGACGGCTCGGGCCGTCGGCGTAAATCGCCGCCGCAGCGGCAATGCCTTGTTCGGAAAACATCTGCGCAGTTTCGGCGGCGAGCTTGCGCATGGCCTCGCGCGCGGCAGGATCGGCCGCCGAGCCCCAGCCGCAACCCGCCGCCGTCACCGAAATGCAGCGCCGCGGCTCGTGGATGCCGACGTGCAGTGCGGTGTAGGCGCCCATCGAATGGCCAACGACATGCGCCTTGTCGATGGCGAGCGCATCCATCAGCGCGAGTACGTCGCCGCGCGCAATATCCTGGCCGTAGCGGGCGGGATCGGCGGGCACGTCGGAGGGCGGATAGCCGCGGGCCGAAAAGCTGACGCAGCGATGCGCGCGGGAAAAATGGCGCAGCTGCGGCTCCCAGGTGCGGTAATCGCCGGCGAATTCGTGAACAAAGACGACGGGCGTGCCGCTGCCGACCTCTTCGTAATAGAGGGATGTGCCGTCGGCAGTTTTGATTCTTGGCATGAAGCGCCCCCATCTCTCCCGGCCGGAGCGCACACTTTGCCATGCTGCGGAGATTCCGCAACGGCCAGGTTGTTTCGTCAGCAAGCGTTTCTCGTTAACCGGCGCCATTCACAACGCAGTGATCGGGAATGACGTAGAAGCTCAGCCGGTCGCAATAGGCGCATAGGCCGCCAGTCACAAAGCATCGAAGCGCGGCGCGCCGCGCTCCGATGCTTTTGATTTTCCATTTTTCGCGCGAGCGTCACGTCCGCCCTCTCAGATTTTTGCGCCATGACGTCCGCTACCGGCGCCATTTGCAGACATCGTGAACACCAGCGAGAATTTCCGCTACATGGAAAGGTACAGACGCGAAGTAATCAACTTGAGAGTGGTGCTGCCGGTCAGGATTGAACTGACGACCTCTCCCTTACCAAGGGAGTGCTCTACCTCTGAGCTACGGCAGCAGCCTGCGGCCGGCTGCTGTGCGCACGCCAAAGCGAGGAGATGGCTTGCCCGGTATGAGTTGCGCGGTCAAGCCCGGCCGGCGAAGAACGTCTCAACTTGAACCAAGGACGTCAATTTTTTCAACGCTTGCAGCCGCTGCCATCGACGGGATTCTCTCGTCGGCTCGGCTCGAACCGAGGCGCTGCGAGCGCGGCATCCATCAAAACTTCGAAGCGAGGTTGTCCAGTCCCATGCCGCGGACCAGGCTGCGCACCTCGCTCTTCTGCTCGTCGTTGAAGCTCATGATCAGCGGGATGGCCGCGGATTTGAGACCCTGCACCGGCGCGCTGTCGGGATCGAGCGCCGCGAGGTCCGCTCTGTCTGTGCGCGCGCCGCGATCAAGGCCGTGCGCTTTGGCATAGGCGATATTGCGCAACGCGGCTGCCACGGCGGGCCACATGCGTTCTTGTTCGGGCGTCAGATGCAGCCGCCGTTTGATGCGGGCGATTTCAGTGTTATCGAGCACGAATCCCGTCCGCTTTGCTCGGCCATAACCCGGCCTTGCCCAAGGTCCCCCTGCCGATCTGGCCTCGGAGCCGGCGGGAGATCCGGCATCGGCGCCCGGTCGCGTCACCGCACTCACCGCCCTTCTCGGAGCGGGAAGTGGCACGGGGATGGACGATAGCGAGGGAGCGGTCGGTTCGGCGCTGGCGACTTGCGTCGCGGCCTGCGGTACCCGGAAAGCCGCTGGCCGAGCGTTTGGCGTAACCATCGGTTCGGGGCTCAGCAGAGCGAGCCCAGTATTGCCGAGCACGTTGGCGCTGACGGTCGACGTTACTCCAATCAGTGCACGGCGTGCATTCTGCAGCTCTGTGACCATCGCAGCGTCGCTGCCGGCATTTTCAGGGAAACGTAGCGTCACTTCCTGGGCCGGCGACAGATCAACTTGCCGAAACATTGCGGCAGTATGCCAGGCGCCGACCAAGTAGCCGATGCCTGTGGAGACGAGTAGGGCGGCCAGCCGACCACGCTTCGACGCCTTCTTTCGCCGCATTTCCGCCGCCCTTCATTCCGCGCGTTTGGTGACTATCTCCTTTCAAATGAAGCTTAATTTATGACTAACCGGAGGAGTTTTGCCGGCGGATCGACGGCCCGTGCGTTCGAACGGCAAACGACGCCTCGTTCAAACTGAAGCCCGTACGCAGCTCATGAACGCCTTGAAACGGATTTGACGCAACGAAAAGCCCGGCGTGTCGGCCGGGCTCGAGGTTCTCGCTATGCTGTTTGAACGCGCCTTTAAGCGGCTTCCTCCTCGACGACAACTTCCTCTTCGGCCTCTGGTTTGGGTCCCCGCCGCGGTCCCTTGGCGAGCGCCTCCTCGATCTCCTTGACCGCCTCGGTCTCCGTGAGCCGCTGGACGGCCGCGACCTCGCGGGACAGCCGGTCGAGCGCGGCCTCGTAGAGCTGGCGTTCGGAATAGGACTGCTCCGGCTGCGTCTCCGACCGATAGAGGTCGCGCACCACCTCGGCGATGGCGACGATGTCGCCCGAATTGATCTTGGCTTCGTATTCCTGCGCCCGGCGCGACCACATCGTGCGCTTGATGCGGGCGCGGCCCTTGAGCGTCTCCAGTGCCTTTTTGACCATCGGCATTTCGGCAAGCTTGCGCATACCGACGGAGGTCACTTTCGCGGTCGGCACGCGCAGCGTCATCTTGTCTTTGGCGAAGTTGATGACGAACAGCTCGAGGCGGTTGCCGGCGACTTCCTGCTCCTCGATAGCCACGATCTGACCCACGCCATGGGCCGGATAGACGATGAATTCATTGGTTTTGAAGCCTTGCCGTTGCGTCGTCTTCTTCGCGCTCATTCCCAAAGCTGCTCCTTCCGCCTCCGGTTTGCGCCGATGAGGCGACTTCACCGCGCCGGCCCGGCTGCTCCGGGCGACTCTACGCGTGGCCTGTGTTGCCCTCCGGCTTGCGCGGGAGGAGGTTTTTCTCAACTTCCGGCTCATACCGGTTGCGCTTCTCTTAGAGCGATAACGAGTTTTTTCTGCCACTGCTCTCGCGTGGGTCTCACGCCTCTTTCGACAAGTCCTCGAAAAACGCCCGAAAAACAGGCTCCAGGGTCGGCGGAGCCGCGGATCGGGGATGTTCTTCTTTGTTGGCGCAATTAATAGCACATTTTGCGCCAAAATCAAAGCCTTATGGCGCTGCAAAACGGTCGCACTCGTGTCCCGATTCTGGAGTTCGCATCATTTTCGACTCGCTCGTTTGCGAACTTCGGAATCGACGGACACCCGCAACTTATTGATCTAGCGTGACTTTGGTTCAGAAGTCCGCATCACGAGCTCGCGCAAGAATGATGCGGACTTCTGAACCGACACACTAGCCGCCGGCGGCGAGAAAACCGGGCGCCTGACTCGCAACTCACTCCTTCCCGCCATTCGCATCGTGCCCAAGGCGGTCGGCGACGGCCAGAATGAGCATGGCCAGACCGAACATCAGCGGAAAGGCGATCGCCCACGCCAGCTTTGTCGTGTCGGTGGTTTTTTCCAAATCGAGATACCACGCCAGCGCGTCGACGGCGGCGATGACGGCGATCGAACCGAGAAGCTTCTGCTTGAGTGCGCCGAAACCCACTTCGATGAGACCCTCGGGCCAATCGGAACGCTCGTCTGGCCGTATTTTGCGGATAAAATTCTCATAGCCGGAGAAAATTACAATGAGGACGAGATTGGCGGTGAGCGCGATATCCACAAGATTGAGCACATCGACGACGAGGTCATGCCAGCCGAGGTCGGGAAGGCGGACGGCAAGCTGGTAAAAATCGGCGAAGAAGCGGTAGATCAGCAATAGAAGGCAGAGGACGAGACCGACGAGAAACGGCGCTAGCAGCCAGCGCGAGAGGTAGATCGCCGCTTGAATGCCGCGTTCATTCTGCCCCATAGGCCCTCCGGCGATGCCGTCCAACCACCTGTTCCTGGTGTCCCGATTCCGAAGTTCGCATCATTTTGCGGCTTGCTCGCTTGCGAACTTCGCAATCGAGGAACACTAGTGTCCCGCTTCCGACGTTCGTATCACTTTGCCGCATGCCCTATTACGAACGTCGGAAGCAAAGGGACACTAGCACCTTTATGAATCTAGTGTGGTTTTGGATTTGACGCTCCGATGACGCGTTGCCGCAATGATGATCGGAGCGTCAAATCCACCACACTAGCAACTTATTGATCTCGTGTGGCTTTGGTTCAAAAGTCCGCATGACGAGCTCGCGGCATGAATGATGCGGACTTCTGAACCGCCACGCTAGCCAGCGCGGTTACTATTTCTCGATCTGGTAGTTCAACGACTGTTATGGTGATCTTCGGGTGGGAGTCCCGCCACTTCGATAGCGGATTACATGTAGGTTCACCAATCGGCGGTAGACGCACGCCTAAGCGAATTTCGCCGACCTGGGCTGTTCCATTCCTATGACCTGCACCTTTGACCATCTCGATCGCCGCGAGAGCGCGCTTTGCATGAGCGATCACGGCCCTGCCCCCGGGCGTGAGTCGGACTCCTTCCCGCCCGCGCTCAAAGAGAGTCAACCCCAGTTCTTCTTCCAACCGTCCGACTCGGCGGCTAACGGTGGAGGCGTTCAGTTGCAGGGCCTCTGCGGCGCGAGTGAAGTTCCCGACCTCAGCGGCAGCAACGATGTACTTTAACTGACTGACATCCATCCCACCATCACCATCACGACGGCCTCCGGCGGCGCTCACGCTGCATTGATCGCGCTATCCGATCCGCCACCCTCCGTTCACCGGGATAATCGCGCCGGTGACGAATGCCCCGGCGTCCGAGGTGAGCCACAAGACCGCGCCGGCGATGTCGGCGGGCGTGCCGACGCGGCCCAACGGTGTTTCCGCCACAATTCCCGACACGCGATCTTCCGGCCAAGCTCCAGTGAACCCGGTGCCTGCTATAAAACCCGGTGCAATGACGTTGGCGGTAATTCCTCTCGGCGCCAGTTCGCGCGCGAGCGCAAAGGTCAGCCCATGCAGTCCGGATTTCGCCGCTGCGTAAGCAAGGCCTCCGGGCCGACTGCCGCCAGTCTGTGCTCCGATTGAGCTGATATTGATGATGCGCCCTCCCGGACTGCGCAAGACCGAGGCCGCAGCGTGGGCCATCAGAAAACTGCCTTTGAGATTGCCCGCTATGACTGCGTCCCAGCTCTGTTCGGCTTCATCACCCGCAATGCCAAGGCTGACCGGGCGGATAAAACCTGCCGCGTTGACGAGAACGTCGATGCGATCGAGCCTCGCCAATGCCTTCTGCACGTCCTGGCGCGACCCAACATCCGCGCAGCGCCATGATACGGAACGGCCGAGCGCCGCCGCCGCCTCTCGAAGCCGCTCTTCGTTTCTTGCAATCAAGATGACGCGATAACCGGCATCGGCGAGCGCTTTGGCAATTCCGAAACCGATCCCACGCGAGCCGCCGGTAACGAGTGCCAGTTTTTGTTCACTAGTCATACGAAACACCTGCATGCCCGAGCTAATCTGATCGCAGGTTCAACCAGTCAAAATCACCGTGCAGAGCTATGCCGCCGCGCGCCCCGGGTCAATGCGCGGCAACGCCGACGTCACGGCTCGGAAGTCAGGTTAACGGGCAATTTCGGGTGATTTTGTATTGACTGGAGGATCGTGATCCCGTTGGCGCTCTGATTCGGCATGGAGCGCGATCATGGACGCCGTCGCTGT
>JAKAPE010000160.1 GCA_021811945.1 Pseudomonadota bacterium
CGATCTACGCTCTGCCCGGGTGGATGTAAAGCCGAGCCGTCGCGCCGTGGGGGCCGGCGGCGAAGCAACCGGGGGGAAGGAGCTTCTCGATGGCAATGACCGGCACGGTCAAGTTTTTCAACAGCGAGCGCGGCTACGGGTTCATCAAACCCGACGATGGGGGGCGCGACGTATTCGTCCACGTCACGGCCGTTGAGCGCGCGGGGCTGAAGTCGCTGATCGAGGGGCAGCGCATCAGCTTCGACGTCGAACCCGACAAAAAGGGCAAAGGCCCCAAGGCGGTAAATCTGGTCGTCACCGGTTAGGGCGACGCCGACGCCGCGGCGCAAGACTTTGGATCGTTTGCGGCGGCTCTTGCGCCGTAAGCATGCGGTATGTTCTTGTGCTTCTTCGATTGTCCAGACACGCGGCGATGAACCGCCGATCTTGAGGCCTCGCCGATGATGATCCTGCGTTCCGCGCCGCCATCTCCGTTCGCCCGCAAGGTGCGGATCGCATTGTCCGTGCTCGGCTTCGACGGCGAGGTGAGCGTCGAGGCGGCCGATACCGGGGATGCGCACGACAGTCTGCGCGCACAGAATCCGCTCGGCAAGATTCCGGTGCTGATCGTCGAAGACGGCACCGCGTTCTATGATTCCCGGGTAATTCTCGAATATCTCGACAACCGTGCTGGCGGCGGCAAGATCTTGCCGCGCGAGGCTTCGCGGCGCATCACCGTGCTGCGCTTGCAAGCCTTGTGCGATGGCATCATGGATGCCGCGATCCTGATCGTCTATGAGGGCCGCTGGCGCGCGGTCGAAAAGCACGAGCCAAGATGGCTCGATCATCAAGCCGGCAAGGTCTCGCGCGCGCTGGCCGCGCTCGAGGCCGCGTCACTCCCGCGCGCGGGCGTTATTCCCGACGTCGGTCAGATCGCGCTCGCCTGCGCGCTCGGCTATCGCGATTTCCGCTTTGACCGGACTTGGCGCAACGCTCACCCGCGTCTGGCGGCTTGGCTCGAGGATTTTTCCACGCACGTGCCCGCCTTTGTCGCCACCGCGCCGATCGGGTAATGTCGAACGCAGAGATTTTCGTCGCGCGATCTGCGTTCATGCATGCCGCTTGCAAAAAAAAAAGCCCCGGATCTCCGGGGCTTTTTGCGCGTTCTGCCGCCGGCGCGGCTGCGATCAGAATCGATAATTGAGGCCGGCACGCACGACGTTGGTGGTGAAGGACACGTTCTCAACCGGCGTCAACCCACAGCTGAAGCCGCAGTTGAATTTACCGAGATCGACATAAAGATATTCGGCCTTGAGCGTCCAGTTGCCGACGAGACCGAACTCGAGGCCGGCGCCAATGGTCCAGCCGACATTGGTCGCGGTGGCGCCAGGGAAGCCGGGTGCCGAGGCTTGGATGTTGCCGAACGCCGCGCCGCCGGTGACATAGGGCATGAACCGCCCGGCCGCATAGCCAAGCCGTCCGCGCACGGTCGAGAGCCAGCTATCCTTGGTCCGCACCCCCAACGGGCCGGTACCGTTGATGTCAGCCCAATCGATGTCGCCTTCCGCGCCGAAGACCGCACTGCCGACCTGATAATTGTAGCCGATGGTGCCGCCGACCAGGCCCCCACTGGTGTTGAAGCTGCCGACACCACCCCAGTTCGAGCGGCCGAAACCGCCGCCGCCGTTAATGCCGAGATAGAAGCCGGTCCAGGTGTAGGGCGGGGCATAGACCTCGGGAGCTTTGTAATAGTTCCCTTGGGGTGGCCCGAGGTCGGCCGCCGCCGCCGCGCCTACGAGCGCCACCGAGCCGAGAAAGGCCAGAAACAGACGCTTCATTTTTTGGATCTCCATTACGCGTTGGTGGCGCGATAGTATTCGCAGCCAATTCTGCGTCTAGTGCATGGAGGACACAGTCCCAATCTGATTATTGCCGATATTGTGGCTAGAATGAATCGATAAATGTCACAATTATAACTAATCGTGTCTTAACATCGGCGAAATGATGGTGAAAAACGTTACGATTTCGGAATGTGACGTATTAAAGTAGTTGCTGATCACTGAGATAAGTCTTTAAGCCGGGAAGGAAGATCCACGCCAAGTTCAAAAGTGATAATTAACCCCGACGCGAAGGAGATTGGCGGCGAGCCCATTGGTAGTGCTGGTTACGGAAAAGTTGCGACCGGCGAGATCGAGGTACAGCCATTCGGCTTTCGCCGTCCAGCGCGGCGCGAAGCCAACCTCGACGCCGCCGCCGGCCACCCAGCCAATGCTGGTGTGGGCCTCGGTGAGGCCCGTAGTATCCGCGCGCAGGTCGCCATAGGCAAGACCGGCGGTTCCGAAGACGAGTACGTTGCTAAAGGCAATGCCGCCGCGTCCGCGCAGGGTGCCGAGCCACGGGGTCGAAAATTCAACCGGCGCCACCGTGGCGTCCGCGCCTGACAGCTCAAGGTCAGTCTCGGCGCCGTAGACGAACCGGCCACTCTGCCAGTTGTAACCGCCCTCGACGCCGCCGACGATGCCGGAGGGCTTGGTCGGGCTGTTGCTTACCGAGCCCCATTGATAGCCCGCATTGGCGCCGAGATAGGGGCCGGCCCAGCCGGACACGATCGGTGCCGGGGCGGCGTAGTAGTCTCCCGGTGGGAAGTCGGCGGCTAGCGCCGTTCCTGGCGCCACCGCCAGCGCGGCCTCTATGGCGGCAAGCGGCAGGATCGCGACCAGCTTTGTCATCTTGCACTCCCACGACGCATCAGGCGGATCGGCCACGGGGCAAAAAAATATGCTGCGGTGCCCGCGGCACGGGCCGGCGCACGACCTTTCGACCGGTAGAATTTATCGCGATCTTTAAGTTAAGCCTCGATGAACGGTAAAGTAACGCAAGTAATTGCAAGTTATTACCGTTAAGAGATCATTTATCGGCCGTCCCACCGGGCAAGACATTGGGCAAAGGGGCAGCGGCCGGATGCCGGCCGACGGTTGCGATCGGCGAAAGCGTTATTGACCGCCCGGCCCTGGCCCTCGGCCGGCGTAAACCTTACTTTTGCCCCGGGAGAAGCCGGCAAGAATCTTCGCTAATGACCGCTCCATCGCGCAGCATGAGCGTTCCGAAAAGCAGCGCTCCGAAAAACGGCATCGAACCCGAGACCGAGATCGAGGAGAACGAAGAGCAATCGCTTCCCGCCGCGGAGGTGACCGGCACCGAAGGCGACGGCGAGAAGGAGACGCTTGCCGACGGGCAAGCCGCGATCGTTCGCTTCGCCAAGCTCGCGCCGGCGCAGCCCGGCGTATATCGCATGATCGATGCGCGGGGCGACGTGCTCTATGTCGGCAAGGCGAAAAATATCAGGAACCGCGTACGCGCTTACGCGCGGCCGACCGGCCACGACACCCGCATCGAACGCATGATCGCGGCGACCCGAGCGCTCGAATTCGTGGTCACCCGCACCGAGACCGAGGCGCTGCTGCTCGAAGCGAACCTGATCAAGCGGCTACGGCCGCGCTTTAACGTTCTGCTGCGCGACGACAAATCGTTCCCGTATATTCTGATCACGTCGGATCATTGGGCACCGCAGATCCTGAAGCATCGCGGCGCGCGCACGCGGCCGGGCCACTATTACGGGCCGTTCGCCTCGGTGTGGGCCGTCAACCGCACCATCAATGCGCTGCAGCGCGCCTTCCTTTTGCGCTCCTGCAGCGATCCGTTTTTCGAGAGCCGCACCCGGCCGTGCCTGCTTTATCAGATCAAGCGCTGTTCGGCGCCCTGCACCAACGAGATTTCGTACGGCGAGTACGCCGGCTTCGTTCGCGAGGCGAACGCCTTCCTCTCCGGGCGCAGCAAGGCGGTCAAGAATGCGCTCGCCGCCGAGATGGAAAAGGCGTCGCTCGCGCTCGACTTCGAACGGGCCGCGGTCTATCGCGACCGCCTGGCTGCGCTGTCGGCCATTCAATCGCATCAGGGTGTTAATCCGCGTGGGCTCGACGAAGCCGATGTCTTCGCCCTCCATCAGCAGGGAGGATACACCTGCGTCGAGGTGTTCTTCTTCCGCGCCAAGCAGAATTGGGGCAACCGCGCCTATTTTCCGAAGGCCGACCGGTCGCTGTCCGGCCCAGAAATCCTCGCCGCCTTCCTCGCTCAGTTCTACGACGACAAGCTGTGCCCGCGCCTTGTCTTGATCTCGCACGATATTGAGGACCGGGAACTTCTGGCGCAGGCGCTGAGCACCAAGAGCGGTCGCAAGGTCGAGGTCATGGTGCCGCAGCGCGGCGAGAAAAAGGATTTGATTGCGCACGCGCTCGCCAATGCGCGCGAGGCGCTCGGCCGGAAGGTCGCGGAAGCATCCTCACAGGAGACGCTGTTGCGCCAGCTCGCGGAAACCTTCGGCCTGCCGCGCGCGCCCCGACGCATCGAAGTCTACGACAACAGCCACATCCAAGGGTCGAACGCGGTCGGCGCGATGATCGTTGCCGGAGCGGACGGCTTTTGCAAGCGCGACTACCGCAAGTTCAATATTCGCTCAACCGACCTTGCTCCCGGCGACGATTTCGCCATGATGCGCGAGGTTTTGCAGCGTCGCTTCAAGCGCCTCATCGCCAAGGCTCCGCAGCCTCACGTCCACTCCCGCGAAGCGGGCGAGGAAGAACGTGAAGTCGAGTCCTCCTGGCCCGACTTGGTGCTGATCGACGGCGGGCAGGGGCAGCTCAATGCCGCGCGGGACGTATTAAATGGCCTCGGCGTCGAGATACCTCTTGTCGCCATCGCCAAGGGGCCGGACCGTGACGCCGGGCGCGAGACTTTCTTCCTTCCCGGCCGCGAGTCGCTGAAACTGCCGCCGCGCGACCCGGTTCTCTATTTCGTCGAGCGGCTGCGCGACGAGGCGCATCGTTTCGCTGTCGGCTCCCACCGGGCGCGGCGCAGGCGCGAACTGCGCGAGGCCGGCTTGCAGGAGATTGCCGGTATTGGTCCGACGCGCAAGCGCGCGCTTCTCCATTACTTCGGCACCCTCAAGGCAATCGAGCGGGCCGCGGTCGCGGACCTCATGCAAGTCGATGGCATCAGCGCCGAAACAGCGCAGCGGATTTACCAATACTTCCACCAGGAACCGGCGTGATTGGGCGGGCGCATTTGCAGGCGAAAAGCGGCGGATCGGGGCGTCGGCGCACCGGCCTGCGCGCACGGGATTTGTCGGTGCGCCCGCCGCGGCGCTATGGTTGAGCCATGAACACGACCACCACCGGCGGCCGGCTGCACGCGCACCCCTTCGCGCTCCCCAATATCCTGACTTACGGCCGCATCGCCGCCGTGCCGGTCGTGGTCGGCGCCATGTTCTGGCAGAGCATGCTCGGGGGCGGACTGTGGCTGCGCTGGTTCGCCCTCGGCACCTTCATTGCGGCGGCAGTCACTGATTTTCTCGACGGCTATTTGGCGCGCGCCTGGGCGCAGCAATCCTCGCTCGGCCGCATGCTCGATCCCATCGCCGACAAGCTTCTGGTCGCTTCCTGCCTGTTGATGCTCGCGGGCGAAGGTACCATCCGCGGCTGGTCGCTGTTTGCCGCCATCGTCATCCTGTGCCGCGAGATCCTTGTCTCGGGCCTGCGCGAGTATTTGGCCGAGCTGCGCGTGAGCGTGCCGGTGACGCGGCTCGCCAAGTGGAAGACGACGCTGCAACTTGTCGCCGTCGGCTTTCTCGTCGCCGGCGAAGCGGGCAACGCCGTCGTGCCGGACTTTACCAAGCTCGGCGTCGTGCTGCTTTGGCTCTCTGCCCTGCTGACGCTCTACACCGGCTGGGACTACCTGGTGGCCGGGCTGCATCATCTCACCAAGGAGGACGTGTGAAGCTCATCTATTTTGCCTGGGTGCGCGAGCGCGTCGGAAAGACCGAGGAGGAGATCGATCCGCCGGCCGAAGTGGCGACCGTGGGCGATCTCATGACCTGGCTCGCCGGGCGCGGCGAGGAATACGCCTACGCCTTCGAAAACGCGAAGGTGATCCGCGCCGCCATCGACCGCCACCACGTGCGCGCCGACGCGGCAATTGCCGGCGCGGCCGAGATTGCGTTCTTTCCGCCGATGACCGGCGGTTGAGCCAGAACGGCAGTGCCGTCGGCCTCGCCCGGGATGGTCGAGCTGAGCTTCCTTTGGCGTTCCGATTGTGCGACAGTCTCAACCTTCTGACTTGAGCCTGTGGCTTTCGCGCGGGGCAGGGAATGCTGTCTATTCCGGACCAGACGCGCCGCTTTCAGCTCGTGCTGATCAAGCCTTCGCACTACGACGATGACGGGTACGTCATCCAATGGCTGCGATCGTTCATTCCCTCCAATACGCTGGCGGTAATGAACTCGCTCGCCGGTGACGCTGCTGCGCGTCAGATACTCGGGCCGAACGTCGCGATCGAAGTTACCATTATCGACGAAACAAATACCCGCGTAAAGGTGAACGACATCCTGGCCCGTGTCCGCAAAAGCGGCGGCTTCGGGCTGGTCGGGCTTGTCGGCGTTCAATCGAACCAGTTCCCGCGTGCAGTCGACATCGCCCGTCCGCTGCGCGCCGCCGGCGTTCCTGTCGTCATCGGCGGCTTCCACGTGTCCGGTTGTCTCGCGATGCTGCCCGAAATGCCGGCCGACCTTCGCGAGGCGCTCGATCTGGGGGTCAGCCTATTCGCCGGTGAAGCCGAAGGCCGGTTCGACGGCGTCATTAACGACGCGGCGAGCGGGAACCTCAAGCCGATTTACAACCACCTCAACGATCTGCCGTCGGTCGCATCAGCGCCCGTCCCGTTTCTTCCGAGTGAAAATTTGGCCCGCACGCTCGGCAAATACACGAGCTTCGATGCCGGTCGCGGATGCCCCTATCAATGCTCGTTCTGCACGATCATCAACGTGCAAGGGCGGAAATCGCGCGGCCGTTCTGCCGATGATATCGAGCAAGTCCTGCGGAAAAATTACGCCCAGGGCGTCAACCGGTTTTTCATCACCGACGACAATTTCGCGCGCCACAAAGATTGGGAGTCGATCTTCGATCGCATCATCGAACTGCGGGAAAAGGAGAACATCGACGCGCATTTCACCATCCAGGTTGATACCCTCTGTCACCAGACTCCCAACTTCATTGAGAAGGCGAAGCGGGCAGGCGTGAAGCGGGCCTTCATAGGACTGGAGAACATCAACCCGGACAATCTGCTTGGGGCCAAGAAGCGGCAAAACAAGATCACTGAGTATCGCAGGATGCTGCTGGCCTGGAAACGGGCGGGGGTCATCACCTATGGCGGATACATTCTCGGCTTCCCGAACGATACGGTTGGGTCGATCCGCCGGGACATCGAGATCGTCAAAAAGGAATTGCCGCTCGACATCCTCGAATTCTTTTGTTTAACGCCGCTGCCAGGTTCGGAGGACCATCTAACTCTTCATAAAAAAGGGGTTGCGATGGACCCCGACATGAACAAATACGACGCCGAGCACGTCGTTACCGCCCATCCGCGCATGAGCAGGGTCGAATGGGAGCACATCTATCGGCGGGCCTGGGAGATCTATTATACGCCCGAACATATGGAGACGCTTTTGTGCAGGGCCGCCGCGACCAGAACCGGCTTCTCGCGCATGCAAGCGTTCCTCCTGATGTTTTCGAGCGCAGTGGCCATCGAGAATGTTCATCCGCTTCAGTGCGGCGTCTTTCGATTGAAATTCCGCCGGGACCGCCGTGCCAATTTGCCGATCGAGCCCATCTGGGCTTTCTACCCGAAATATCTGTGGGAAATCGTAAGCAAGAACGTCCGGCTGCTGCAGCGATGGTTGTTATTGACGCGCCTCACTGCCCGTGTGCGGAACTCCCCCGGCGCCGACGCCTATACCGATCTGGCATTGACGGTTGTCGACGACGCGGCGGCCGATGGGCTGGAGCTGTTCACGCACAATGACTCGGTGCGCACGGAAGTCGCGCGCATTCGCAAAGTCACCGAACTGACGCACGGCTTGGACAAGGTGGCCGGGTAAGCTCATTATTCCTCGCGCCACCGGCCTGGAATTAACGCGCGTCGCTCCGATGACTGCTGCCGGGTTCGGCCCGCGCGTGGCGGCACCTCCTCGCTCGCGCGCTCGCCCTTTCACCCTGAGGCCGGGACGGTTATGATTGCTATGTGACGACCACGATCCGCCTGCAGCGCGAAGCCTTCGATGTCGCCGCCGAGGTGGCGGCGCTGACGCGCGGGCGCACCGACATCGGCGCGGTGGTGACGTTTACCGGCATCTGTCGCGCCGACGAAGACGGTGCGCCGATCGCCGCGCTTACACTCGAACATTATCCGCGGATGGCCGAGGCGGAAATTGCGCGTCATATCGAGGAGGCGCGCGCGCGCTGGCCGCTCCTCGGCATGACGGTGGTCCACCGTTATGGGCGGCTAGTGCCGGGCGAGCCCATCGTGCTGGTGGTGACGGCGTCGAGCCACCGCCAAGCGGCGTTTACGGCGGCCGAATTTCTCATGGATTTTCTGAAAACCCGCGCGCCGTTCTGGAAGCAGGTCGAGACATTCGCAGGAACCTCATGGGTCGAAGCCAAGGCGGCCGACGATGTTGCCGCGGACCGCTGGTCGGCGCCGCCACGGCGCGAAGTCAGATGAAGAGCGTAGCCGGTGGCGGGAGCGATATTCGTCCCTGCCGTGACGACGAGCGAGCCATCATCCTCAGCATTATCAATGCCGCGGCAGAGGCCTACTGTGGCGTCATTCCCAGCGACCGCTGGCATGAGCCCTACATGCCGGCGGATGAACTCGATCGCGACGTCGCCGCCGGCGTCGTGTTCTGGGGCTGTGAAGCGGAGGGCGATCTTCTCGGCGTGATGGGCTTTCAGTCGGTGAAAGACGTCGATCTCATTCGCCACGCCTATGTGAGGCCGGATAGTCAGCGGCGCGGCATCGGCGGCGCGCTCCTCGAAAAGTTGCGGCGCCTGAGCGAACGCCGTATCCTGGTCGGCACCTGGGCAGCAGCCGATTGGGCGATCCGTTTCTATGAGCGCCACGGCTTCGCGTTGGTTCCGCCTGCGCGCAAGGTCACGCTGTTGAAGACATATTGGACCGTGCCGGATCGGCAGATCGAAACCTCGGTGGTTCTCGCAAATCCCCCACTCAACGAACTTTGACCCCTTGTGGAGCCACGCCACCGCTTCACCGCGCCCTTCTGCGGCGGAGGTTGTGCGAGGCGACAGCCGTGGCTACGCTGCCGCGGCCTTGCCCTTCGGCTGCACCTCGGCGCTGTAATCCTGCATCAATCGCTGGGTAATGTCGCCCGGCGTGAACGACCATTCCGCGATCTGGGAGACGGCGGTCACTTCGGCTGCCGTGCCGGTGATGAAGCATTCGGAGAAGCCGGCGAGTTCGTCCGGCATGATGCGGCGCTCGATCACCTCGATATTGTGCCGGCGCGCGAGCGCGATCGCCGTTGCGCGGGTGATGCCGGAGAGAAAGCAGTCGGCGATCGGCGTGTGCAGTTTGCCGTCCTTTACGAAGAAGATGTTGGCGCCGGTGCATTCGGCGACGCGTCCCTGCCAGTCGAGCATCATGGCGTCGGCAAAGCCGCGCCGCTCGGCGCGGTGTTTCGAGACGGTGCAGATCATGTAGAGGCCTGCCGCCTTGGCGAGCACCGGCGCGGTTTTGGGGTCGGGCCGGCGGTATTCGGCGAGATCGAGCCGGATGCCTTTGAGCCGCTGCGCCGGGTCAAAATAGCTCGGCCATTCCCAGGTGGCGATAGCGAGGTGGATCTTGTTGTTCTGCGCCGAAACGCCAAGCTGCTCGGAGCCGCGCCAGGCCAGCGGGCGCACATAGGCATCTTTCTGATTGTTCTTCTCCAGCACCAGGCGCTTGGCGGCGTCGATCTCGGCGACGTTGTAGGGAATTTCGAAGTCGAGAATCTGTGCCGAACGCTTGAGGCGCTCCGAATGCGTGGTGCTTGCAAAAATCTCGCCACCATAGGCGCGTTCGCCCTCGAACACGCAGCTCGCATAATGCAGCCCGTGCGTGAGCACGCTGATCCGGCACTCCGCGGTAGGAACGAGCTTGCCGTCAAACCAGATCAGATCGGGACGTTGGTCGAAGGGCACCGCCATGGGCTTGACTCCCAGATTCCGGCCCATTCCAGCATCCCGCCGCGCATCCGGGCTGGGCCTATCGCTTTTGCGTCGGGAACGGACTCCCGGTATGGTCGTGACCGCTCATTAAGAGCGCCCGGCGGCGCCCGGCGCAACGGGTTGCTGGGGCGGGGCGAGCGCGATACCCGCGGTCATGCTGCAGTGAGATCGCGCTTTTGGCCCTAACAATCCGAGCGAAATATGTCAATATAGCTGACATAATGGCCGACTTCAGCATCACCACAGCGAGCAAGCCGCATTCCGCCGCGGCAACCATCGAGCCGGGGCCGGCGGCCCCCGGCGCGGCGAGGAGCGGGTCGGCGAGCGAACCCTGTTGGGACCTCATCGAGCTTTTTTTCTTCG
>JAKAPE010000161.1 GCA_021811945.1 Pseudomonadota bacterium
CTGGCGCAAAAAGGTACGCTCGAAGACGCAGACATCGAACGTATCTATCAAGCCTATATTGCGCCGGCCCGGGTAAGCGAACGCATCGATACAGTCGGCTCCCGCGTGCTCGACGAGATAAAACAGATCATGACCGTCATCGACGGCGCCGCCGGCTCGGCGACGAGCTATTCGGCAAAGCTTGCCGACGCCAGCGCCAAGCTCGCCGGCGCCGGCGATCGCGACACGCTGCACGTCGTGATCGAACACCTGGTACAGGGCGCCAAGGAGATGGAGGCGAGCAACAAGAGACTCGAGGCGCGGCTGTCCACCTCCAGCCAGGAGATCCAACAGCTCCAGCAAAATCTCGAAACGGTCCGCAGCGAAAGTCTCACCGATCCGCTCACCACGCTGTCAAACCGAAAATTTTTCGATGCCGAACTCGACAGGGCCATCGTCGAGGCCAAGCAAAAGAACGAGCCGCTGTCTCTGATGATGAGCGACATCGATCACTTCAAATCCTTCAACGACAAATACGGCCATCTGACCGGCGATCAGGTCTTGCGTCTGGTCGCTCTGTCGGTGAAGAACAACGTCAAGGGCCAGGACATCGCCGCGCGCTACGGCGGCGAGGAATTCGCCATCGTCTTGCCGAACACGGCGCTGCATTCGGCGCTGACCGTCGCCGATCACATCCGGCGCGCGGTGATGACCAAGGAATTGATCAAGCGGTCGAGCGCCGAGCGTCTGGGCCGCGTGACCGTCTCCATCGGCGTCGCCGCCTTGCGGCCGCACGATACGCCGGCATCGCTGATCGAGCGCGCCGATAATTGCCTCTACGCCGCCAAAAGAAACGGCAGGAATCGAACCATCTGCGAATCCGACCCAGAGGCCGACGGTGCAGACAAAGCGGCGGCGGTGCGCGTAGCGTAAGCGTCGCGAGGGGCTGCCTCTGTCTCAATTGCCCGCGGCGTCGCCTGCGGGCGTGAGCTGCACCGATTCGCCGCAGCCGCAGGCCGAAGTCTGGTTCGGATTGTTGAAAACAAATTGCGCCGAGAGCTTGTCGACCTTGTAATCCATCTCGGTGCCAAGCAGGAACATCACCGCCTTGGGGTCTATCAGAATGCGGACGCCCTTGTCCTCGATCACCTCGTCGAGTGGATTGATCGTCTCCGCATATTCCATCGTGTAGGCCATGCCGGCGCAGCCGCCGTTCTTGACGCCGACGCGCACCGCCGCGATCGGGCGGTCGGCTCTCGCCATCACCGCCTTGATGCGTTCCGCCGCGGCTTCGGTAAGCCGCATCACCTGAGGTCTTGGCCGAGGGCTGGCCATGGTCTTTCAAGTCCTCATTCCAGTCGCGAATTGTTGTATCTCGAAATTCCTAACGACTGCACAAATCTGATGTAATGCGCCGGCGTGTGGCACGCAACACCATCATTTCCGTCACCCTGAGGTGCGAGCGAAGCGAGCCTCGAAGGGGGACGTCCCGAACATCTCGGCCGCATCCTTCGAGGCTCGCGCTGCGCGCGAGCACTTCAAGATGACGGACCACAAGCCTCACCACATGTTGAGCACCGCGCGCGCCTCGTCCGACATCCGGCTCGGGTCCCACGGCGGGTCCCACACGATGTTGACCTTGACCTCGCGCACACCGGCGACACTGGTGACGGCGTTTTCCACCTGCCCCGGCAGGTCAGCCGCCGCCGGGCAGTTGGGCGTCGTCAGCGTCATGTCGATCGCGACCGCGCGGTCGTCGCCGATGTCGATCTTGTAGATCAGGCCGATCTCATAGATGTCGGCGGGGATTTCCGGATCGTAAACGGTCTTGAGCGCGCTTACGATCTCGTCGGTCAAGCGCGCCATCTCGTCGGCGGGAATGGCGGCCGTCCGCTGCACGGCGTCCACGGCCTCGGTCAAGCTGCCGGTATCGGGATGCGATTCGTCCATCATGCAAAAAATTCCCGGGCTTTGCGCAGCGCGTGCGCCAGGGTGTCCACCTCCTCGCGCGTGTTGTACATGGCAAAGGAGGCGCGGCAGCTCGCAGTGACGCCGAAGCGCGCCAACAGCGGCATGACGCAATGGGTGCCGGCGCGCACCGCTACGCCGGCGCGGTCGATGACCGTGGCGACGTCGTGCGGATGCGCACCTTTGAGCTCGAAGGAGACGATCGGCCCCTTGTCCGGGGCGGCTCCGAAGATGCGCAGCGAGTTGATCTCGCCGAGCCGCTCGTGGGCGTAGCGCACCAGGGCCGTCTCATGGGCGCGGATGTGCGGTTTGCCGACCGCGGCGACATAGTCGAGCGCGGCGGCAAGTCCGATCGCCTGCACGATCGCCGGCGTGCCGGCCTCGAATTTATGAGGCGGCTGGCCGTAGCTGATGCTGTCGACGAAAACCTCGCGGATCATCTCGCCGCCGCCGTTGAACGGCGGCATGGCGTCGAGGTGCGCGTATTTGCCGTAGAGAACGCCGATGCCGGTCGGACCGTAAAGCTTGTGGCCGGTAAGAGCGTAAAAGTCGCAATCGATATCCTGCACGTCGACATCGGCGTGGACGGCCGCCTGCGCGCCGTCGATCAGCACCGGAACACCGTGCGCGTGGGCAATGCGGGTCACCTCTTTCACCGGCACCAGTGTGCCGAGCACGTTCGACATGTGGGTGACGGCGACCATCCTGGTGCGCGGACCAAGGAGCTTCTCGAACTCGTCGAGAAGAAAATTTCCGTCGTCGTCGACCGGCGCCCATTTGATCACCGCGCCGGCACGCTCGCGCAGGAAATGCCAGGGCACGATGTTGGAATGATGCTCCATGATCGAGAGAACGATCTCGTCGCCGGCCTTTATGCGCTCGCGGCCGAAGGTGTAGGCGACAAGGTTGATCGCCTCGGTGGCGTTGCGGGTGAAGACGATCTCTTCCTTGCGTCCGGCGTTGAGGAACGCCGCGACCGTTGCGCGCGCGTTCTCGTAGGCCTCGGTCGCCTCGTTGGCGAGATAGTGCAGGCCGCGATGGACGTTGGCGTATTGCGTCGTATAGGCCTTCTGCAGGCGGTCGAGCACGACCTGCGGCTTCTGCGCCGAGGCGGCGTTGTCAAGATAGACCAGCGGCTTGCCGTAGACCCGCGTGGCGAGAATCGGAAAATCCGCGCGGATGAGCTCCACGTCATAGGCGTAGGCGCCGCTTTTCACCACGTCATGCATCATGCACCGCTCACTCTCAGCGCCCGATCATCCTTCGAGGCTCGCTGCGCTCGCACCTCAGGATGACGGACCAACCTTACAATCCTTGGAATCGTCATCCTGAGGTGCGCGTCGAAGGTGCGCCTCGAAGGATGAACGGCCCGTACCTATGTGCGCTCTCGCAGCCACGTCGCAATCCGTTCCATCAGCGCCTCGCGCAAGCCGGCGTGCTCGATGCCTTCGACCGCCTCGCCGAGGAAGGCTTGGATCAACAGCGCCTCGGCTTCCGCTGGTGGAATCCCGCGCGCCAAAAGATAGAATTTCAGCTCCTCGTCGATCGCGCCGGCGGTAGCCCCGTGCCCGCACTGCACGTTGTCGGCAAAGATTTCCAGCTCGGGCTTGTTGTCCGCTTCGGCGCGGTCGGAGAGAAGCAGCGCCCTCGTCATCATCTTGGCGTCGGTCTGCTGCGCGTGCGGGCGCACTACGATGCGGCCTTGGAACACGCCATGCGCCTCGTCGTCGAGCACGGCCTTGAACAGCTCGCGGCTCTGGCAGCCGCGCGCAGCATGATTGACCACGAGAGTCGTATCGGCGTGCTGGCGGCCCTTGAGGAGCGAGGCGCCGCGGACGCCCGCAACGGTGTCCTCGCCGTCGAAATTGAGAAAGAGCTGGTTGCGCACGATGCCGCCACCGGCGATGAAGGTGAATGAATTAAAGCGCGCCCTGGCGCCGATAGCCGCGGCAAGCGTCGAAACATGCAGCACATCAAAGCCCTCATCAATGAGCTTGACGTGGTCGACGTGCGCGTCGTCCCCGACAAAGAGTTCGAGCGCGGCGTTGACCTGATAGTCGCTGCCGGCCGGCCCCTCGTGGCTCTCGACGAGCATTACGCGCGCGCCCGCTTCGACCACTACGAGCGAACGCACAAAGCTGGCGGCCGGTTTTTCCGAGGCGACGAAGACGAGATGCAGCGGCCGTTCGACGGTGGCGCCGGCATCGATGCGGATGACCGCGCCGTCGCCCATCAGTGCGGTGTTGAGGGCCACGGCGATATCGGCCGCTGGCGCCAGCCTGCCGAGGTGGGCGGTGAGCGTCGGATCATTCTCAATAAGCGCGTCTGCGAGTGAGGCGACGGCAAGTCCATCCTCCAGCGCCGCGGTGTCGGACAACTCCGCCACGAAGGCGCCGTCGACGAAGACGAGCCGGCGGCTTTCGACATCGCCAAGCACGGCCCCCGCGGTTTTGGCGCGCGCTTTGGCCGCCGCGTCGGGCGCGCTCGCCAGCGGCTTCGCCTCGCGCATGAGCGCCCGCAGGTCAGTATATTTCCAATCCTCGACGCGACGATGCGGCAACCCTCGCTCGGTGAACAGACCGAAAGCGGCCGCGCGTCGCTCGGCTATCTCGACGCCGCCGGGGAGCCGTTCGTGCGCGTGCGCAAACGCCTCCGCCAATGCGGTCTCCGCCGCCGTCTTTATCACCTTCACTTCTGCCGTCGCATTCATTTCACGTTTCGATCGGCGGGCTACGCCGCCGCCTCTTCCTGCTGGTATTCGGCATAGCCGCGCGCTTCGAGTTCGAGCGCCAGTTCCTTGCCGCCGGTCCGCGCGATACGGCCCTTGGAGAGCACGTGCACCACGTCGGGCACGATGTAGTTCAACAGCCGCTGGTAATGGGTGATGACGATGAAGGAGCGGCCGGGACCGTGCAGCCGGTTGACGCCGTCGGCGACGATCTTCAAGGCGTCGATGTCGAGGCCTGAATCGGTCTCGTCGAGCACGGCAAGCCGCGGTTCGAGCAGCGCCATCTGCAGAATCTCGTTGCGCTTTTTCTCGCCGCCGGAGAAGCCGACATTGACGGCGCGGCGCAGCATGTCCTGATCGATTTCGAGCTTTTTCGCCACCTCGCGCACCCTTTTCAGGAACTCTGGCGTGGAAAGCTCCGCCTCGCCGCGCTGCTTGCGCTGGGCGTTGAGCGCGGCGCGCAGAAAGGTCATGGTGGCAACGCCGGGGATCTCCATCGGATATTGGAAGGCAAGGAACATTCCGGCGGCGGCGCGCTCGTCCGGCGTCATGGCGAACAAATCCTTGCCGTCGAAGCGCACCGCGCCCGCCGTCGGCACATAATCCTCCTTGCCGGCGAGCACATAGGCGAGCGTCGACTTCCCCGAGCCGTTCGGACCCATAATCGCATGCACCTCGCCGGCATTCACAACGAGATCGAGGCCCTTGAGAATTTCCTTGCCGTTGATCTCAACGCGCAGGTTTTCAATCTCCAACAACAGCATTTTCAGGTGGTCCTATTCGCTTTCGCCATCGTAATAACCAGCCGCCTGCAGGCGGCCCATGCCAACGTAACTGGCGGTCTTGAAATCTGCATTCTTCACGCCAGCAGCCAAACCGATCTTTTTCGAATCCGGATATTCGACAATATCGACTCCGCCCATGGTCGAAATTCCGAGATAACGCAGATCTTCGGCGCCAGTATTGATGATCTGATGCGCCTGCCCACCGGCAGGTGCGCCGACCAGATCACCTGTGCGCAAGGGGAACCGTTGATCGCCGAAGCGATATTCGCCCGTGCCGGACACGATGAAGAATAACTCGTCCATCACGTGATGACGGTGAAACGGGAACGCCTTTTTTCCGGGCGGCACGACATGCACCGCACAGCCGAGGCCGTTAAGGCCAAGCGCCGTGCTGGCGCGGCCCCACTGGACGGCGAACTGCTTACCGTTGCCCCGCTGGGTGAGGACGATATCGTCAAAATTGACGACCGGCTTTTCGCTCATCCCACGCTCCCCTCCAAACTGATCGAGATCAGCTTCTGCGCCTCGACCGCGAACTCCATCGGCAACTTCTGCAGCACGTCCTTGACGAAGCCGTTGACCACGAGCGCGACCGCCTCCTCCTCCGAGAGCCCGCGCTGCGTGCAGTAAAACAGCATGTCCTCGGAGATTTTCGATGTCGTCGCCTCGTGCTCGAAGGTGGCCTTCGAATTCTTCGCCTCGATATAGGGCACCGTGTGTGCGCCGCACTTGTCGCCGATCAAGAGCGAGTCGCAATTGGTGAAGTTGCGCGCGCCGGTGGCGCGGCGGTGCGCGGTGACGAGGCCGCGATAGGTGTTGTTTGAATGCCCGGCGGCGATGCCTTTGGAGATGATGCGGCTTGTGGTGTTCCTGCCGAGGTGCAGCATCTTGGTGCCGGAATCGACCTGCTGGTAGCCGTTGGAGATGGCGATCGAATAGAACTCGCCGCGCGCGTTGTCGCCGCGCAGGATGCAGCTCGGATATTTCCAGGTGATGGCGGAGCCGGTCTCGAGCTGCGTCCAGGAGATTTTCGCATTCCGGCCGCGGCAGTCGCCGCGCTTGGTGACGAAATTGTACACGCCGCCTTTGCCCTGCGCGTCGCCGGGATACCAGTTCTGGATGGTGGAGTATTTGATCTCGGCGTCGTCGAGCGCGACGAGTTCGACCACGGCGGCATGGAGTTGGTGCTCGTCGCGGGTCGGCGCCGTGCAGCCTTCGAGATAGCTGACGTAGGAGCCCTTGTCGGCGATGATCAGCGTGCGCTCGAACTGACCGGTGTTGCGCTCATTGATGCGGAAATAGGTCGACAGCTCCATCGGGCAGCGCACGCCCTCCGGTACGTAGACGAAGGATCCGTCGGAAAATACCGCCGAGTTCAGCGTAGCGAAGAAATTGTCGCTGAGCGGCACCACCGTGCCGAGGTATTTCTTGACCAGATCGGGGTGCTTTTGCAGCGCCTCCGAGATCGGCATGAAGAGGACGCCGACCTTGGCGAGTTCCGCCTTGAAAGTGGTGGCGACCGAGACCGAATCGAACACCGCGTCAACGGCGACGCGGGCGTAGCCGCTGCCGCCCTCGTCTTCCCCACCGTCCGCCGCGCCGTCGACTCCCTCCCTTCCCTCCCCCGCTTGCGGGGGAGGGTTTGGGTGGGGGCTCTGCACGCCGAGCAGCATCTCTTGTTCGCGCAGCGGAATGCCGAGCTTTTCGTAAGTGCGCAGAATCTCCGGATCGATCTCCCCAAGCGACTTCGGCCCCACCTTCTTCTTTGGCGCCGCATAGTAATGGATGCCCTGGTAGTCGATCGGGCCGTATTCGACCTTGGCCCATTTCGGCTCGCGCATGGTGTGCCAGCGCCGGTAGGCGTCGAGCCGCCATGCCAGCATCCATTCGGGCTCGCTCTTTTTCGCCGAAATGAAGCGGATGATGTCTTCAGAAAGGCCTTTTGGCGCCTTCTCGGATTCGATCGGTGTTTCGAATCCATACTTGTACTGGTCGACGTCGATACGGCGAACCTGATCGACGGTCTCTTGCACGGCCGGCATTCTTCCCTCCGCTCACGGTTTCAAGGACCGCGGGTTGGATTTGTCGGTATGGTCGGCGTCCTGTCTGCGGTCACCCCTTTGCGGGCCCTCTCCCCAGGGATAGGGCCGTCGCGACTGTTGCCATCGTTCAAGCGGCCATTTCCGGCCGCTCTTTGGATTCTTTACATAATGCACTTGCAACCTTTCTCCAAGCGCCAAGAAAGCGCTCAATCTCGGCTGCGGTGGTCGCCCACCCCAAACTGACGCGCACCGCACCGCGCGCGAGTGCCGGCGAAACTCCCATTGCCGCAAGGACATGGGAGGGTTGCACGCGTCCCGACGAACAGGCGGCGCCCGACGACACCGCAAGCCCCTCAAGGTCGAAGGCGATGACCGCGGTCTCCGCCTTCATGCCATCGAGCGAAAACAGCGTGGTATTCGGCAATCGCACGGCCGAGCCGCCGAAAATCACGGTTTTGGGTGCGATCGCGCAAAGGCCCGCCTCCAGCTTCTGCCGCAAATCCAGCGTGCGCGCCGCTTCCTTCGCCATCAGTTGCTGTGCCGCAGCCGCAGCCGCGCCGAAGCCGACGATGCCGGCGACATTTTCCGTGCCGGAGCGAATGCCGCGCTCCTGGCCGCCGCCGCGGATGAGGGGGTCGGTGAAATGGATATCCTCCCGGAAACGCAGCAAGGCGCCCACGCCCTGCGGTCCGCCGATCTTGTGCGCCGAAAGGGTCATGAGATCGGCGCCAAGGTCCGCGATATCGCAGGGAATGCGGCCGGCTGCCTGCACTGCATCGACATGGAGGAGGCCGCCCGCGGCATGGACGAGCGCGGCAGCCCGGGCCACCGGCTGCACCACGCCGGTCTCGTTATTGGCAAGCATGAGCGACACCAACGGCCGCGCTGCCTTCACCAGCGCCTCCTCGATCGCCTCAAGGTTTATGCATCCGTCGGCGTCGACAGGGATGTCCTCGACAGCCTCCCGCGGAAAACGGCCGCCGGCACGCACCGAGGAATGCTCGATCGCCGATATGAACAGGCGATCGAATGGCCTCTTATGGTCCGCCGTCTCGATGGCGGGGGAAAGGGCCAGCATATTGGCCTCGGTGCCGCTCGACGTGAAGATGACATCGCCCGGCTGCCCGGCCACCAGCGCTGCCACCTGCCCGCGGGCATGCTCGATGAGCCGCCGCGCCGCGCGTCCCTCGGCGTGTACCGAGGAGGGGTTGCCGGTGAGCGCCAGCGCCTGCTCCACCGCGGCGGCCGCTTCCCGCCGCAGTGGTGCCGTAGCGTTCCAATCGAAATAGATGCGTTCAGTCATCTGCCTGCCGAAAGCCTTGCCGCCCAATTGTTCCACCTATTCCCGTGCAAGCGGGAATCCGGCAGGAAAACATCACGCGCAACAATTTTCTGGGTTCCCGCTGTCTCAAGGGCGAGCGGATTACAGGCCTGCTCGACCTCGCAGCGCTTGCTTTTTGACCCCCGCCATGTGCTAGAAGGCACGATCCTCAGCCGGCCGCCGGGCGTCTTTAGAAAACCAGAATGATCTTAATCACTTACGTGCAGTCGACAGCGACGTCAAGAACGTCCCCCGCCTTGCTCTGCCGGCGCGCGGGCAAGAGCAGGGCAACGGACAATTGCCACGGCCAAGAGAACAGCCAAGAGAACAGCCAAGAGAACAGCCAAGAGAACATCCAAGATAGCAATCGAGGTCCTTCATCGTCATGCCCGAGGTGATTTTCACCGGCCCCGGAGGCCGTATCGAAGGCCGCTATCACCCCGCGCGGCAAAGAAACGCCCCGATCGGCATCGTGCTTCACCCGCACCCGCAATTCGGCGGCACGATGAACCACCAGATCGTCTATCAGATTTACTACGCCTTCGTGCACCGCAATTTTTTCGCGTTGCGCTTCAACTTCCGCGGCGTGGGCAGGAGCCAGGGCGGCTTTGACCACGGCGTCGGCGAGCTTTCCGACGCCGCCGCCGCGCTCGACTGGGCGCAAACGGTCAATCCGGAGGCGAGAAGCTGCTGGATTGCGGGTTTTTCCTTCGGCGCCTGGATCGGCATGCAGCTCTTGATGCGGCGGCCCGAGATCGAGGGGTTCATCTCGATCGCCCCCCCGGCAAACCTCTACGATTTCTCTTTCCTCGCCCCGTGCCCGTCCTCCGGCCTCATCGCCCATGGTGACAGGGATGCCGTCGTGCCGCACCGCGACGTCACCACGCTGGTGGAAAAGCTCAAGACGCAGAAAGGTATCGTCATCGAGCAGAAGGTCATTCCTGGCGCCAATCATTTCTTCGACGGCAAGATTGATGTTTTGATGAGCGCGGTCAGCGCCTACCTCGACAAGCGTCTGAGGGGCGACCGCCGCACCACCTCAGCGGCCTGATATCAGCGGCCAGAACTTTGACCCTAAATCCGGCAGTTGGAGGACCTCATTGCGCGGAAGCCTTTGACTTTGTAAGTAAATAAGCCACCTTAGAGGTCTCCAAATTGGAACCGTTCCGCACTTGTTCGATTTTCCTAATTTGCCTGAAATTCCAAGAGGTTTGCGAGCACTTTTAGGGCCGCAACTCACGGATTTAGGTTGACCGTTCCGTCGCCCTGAAGGTGCTCGGCGGAAGACTGAGCCTCGAACGGCGACGGCCCCGGCGCCGGTGTCCCGATTCCGAAGTTCGCATTATTGCGGCTTGCTCGTTTGCGAACTTCGGAATCGAAGGACACTCGTGTCCCGCTTCCGACGTTCGTATCACTTTGCCGCATGCCCTATTACGAACGTCGGAAGCAAAGGGACACTAGCAACTTTATGAATCTAGTGTGGTTTTGGATTTGACGCGCCGATGACGAGTTGCCGCAATGATGATCGGAGCGTCAAATCCACCACAC
>JAKAPE010000162.1 GCA_021811945.1 Pseudomonadota bacterium
CGAACGCGCGAAGGAAACGCACATGACGACGGCACTTGCAAGTTCCTGCGACATCGAACGAGCGGCGGCGCAGAAGCTGCAGGATGCCATCGTCGTGCGTTTTGCCGGCGACTCCGGCGACGGGATGCAGTTGACCGGCGCGCTGTTCACGCTGTCGACCGCGCGCGCAGGCAACGCGCTCGCCACCTTCCCCGACTATCCGGCGGAGATTCGCGCTCCGCAGGGGACCACGTTTGGCGTGTCCGCGTTCCAGATCAATTTCGGGTCGACATCGATCGATACCGCCGGCGACGCCGCCGACGTGCTGATTGCAATGAATCCGGCGGCTCTCAAAGTGAATTTGGCCGCGCTTGCGTGCGGAAGTCTGATCATTGCCGACACCGGTGCGTTCGACAAGCGCAATCTGGAAAAGGCCGGCTACTCTGACAATCCGCTTAAGGATAACACGCTTCGTGCGTTTCGGCTGGTCGCCATCGACATCACCCGGCGGGCGCTGGAGGCCGTCAAGCTGTTCGGGCTGGAAAACAGCAAAGCGCTGCGCTGCAAGAGCATGTGGGCGCTGGGTCTGGCGCTCTGGATGTTCGATCGCGACAAAGCCCCGTTGATCGAGTGGCTGAAGACGAAGTTCGGCGCCAAGAGCGAAGCGCTCGTTGCGGCAAATATCGCGGCTCTCATTGCCGGGTATGCCTACGGCGAGAAGGCGGAAGCCGGCGTGACGCTCAAGCAGGCCCAGGTGCCTCCGGCGGAGATGGTCCCGGGCCTTTACCGCACGGTGACGGGAGGCGAGGCGCTCGCCCTCGGATTGCTGGCCGGCGCGGAGCTTGCCGCCCTGCCGCTATTTCTTGGCTCTTATCCGATTACGCCGGCGAGCCCGATCCTGCACCATCTGGCGGGGCTGAAAGACTATGATGTCACCACCTTCCAGGCCGAAGATGAGATAGCCGCAATTTGCTCGGCGATTGGCGCCTCCTATGCCGGCCATCTTGGCGTCACCTCCACGTCGGGGCCCGGAGTGGCCCTCAAGGGCGAAGCGCTTGGGCTGGCGATCATGTCGGAGCTGCCGCTGGTGGTGGTCAACTGCCAGCGGGGCGGACCGTCAACCGGACTGCCGACCAAGACGGAGCAGTCCGACCTTTATCAGGCGGTTTACGGTCGGCACGGCGATGCTCCTTTGGTCGTCATCGCCTGCCGCAGCCCCGCCGATTGTTTCGATGTCGCGATCGAAGCGGTTCGCTTGGCGGTACAGTTCATGACCCCGGTCATCCTGTTGACGGACGGCTACATAGCCAACGCCGCCGAACCGTGGCGCATTCGCGATATGGCGGCGTACCGGCCTTTTCCGGTCGAGTTCTTCAGCAAGATTCCGGCCGCAGGCAGAATCAACCCCTATGAGCGCGATCCGCAAACCTTGAAGCGCGGCTGGATCAAGCCGGGCACGAGCGGCCTGACGCACCGGATCGGCGGGCTTGAGAAGAGCTTCAGCACCGGAGGGGTGAGCTACGATCCGGCCAATCATCAAAGGATGACCGACACGCGCAAGGCGAAGATCGACGGCATCGCCAACTTCGTTCCCGACCAGGCGGTATCGCTTGGTGAGCCGGGAGGCAGGCTTGCCGTTGTCGGCTGGGGCTCGACCTACGGACCGATTCGACAGGCGGTGCAGCGGGCCCGCGCCCGCGGGGCCGATGTCAGCCATCTCCACATACGGTACCTGTGGCCGCTCCCCGGCAATCTCGGGACATTGCTGCGCAGCTTCGAGCGCGTGCTTGTTCCGGAAATGAACACTGGACAACTGAAGACCATCCTGCGCGACCAGTATCTCGTGGACGCCAAGTCGCTCAACAAGGTTTCCGGACAGCCGTTCATGGTTGCCGAAATCGAGGCCGCGATCGAACAGGCGATGGGCCAAGCAGCCCTATAAGCGCCATGCCGCAATTCGCGCCCGCCGATTTCGCTTCCGATCAGGACGTACGCTGGTGCCTCGGCTGCGGCGACTATTCGATCCTCAAGGCCGTGCAAAAGACGCTGGCGCAGATCAGCGCGAAGCCGGAAACTACGGTGTTCATTTCCGGCATCGGCTGCTCCAGCCGCTTTCCTTATTACCTGGAGACCTATGGGTACCACACGATCCACGGCCGCGCGCCCGCGATCGCCACTGGCGTAAAACTTGCCGACCCCGACCTCGATGTGTGGATCATTACCGGCGACGGCGACGGCCTGTCAATCGGCGGCAATCACATGCTGCACCTGTTGCGCCGCAATCTTGATTGTCAGGTGCTGTTGTTCAACAACGAGGTTTACGGTCTGACCAAAGGTCAATGTTCACCGACCAGCCATGCCGGCACGCGCACGCCGTCGACGCCGTTCGGCTCCGTGGAGCGGCCGATAACTCCCTGTGCGTTCGCCTTGGGGGCGGGCGCGCGATTCGTTGCCAGGTCGTTCGACGTTGCGCAAAACAAGCTGCCCGAACTCTTGCAGCGTGCGCACGCGCACAAGGGGGCAAGCTTCGTCGAGATTTATCAGAATTGCATCGTCTACAACGATGGCGCCTTCGAGAAATTTTCCAGCAAGAAATGCGCGGCGCAGGCGCAGCTGTGGCTCGAGCGCGGCAAGCCCATGCTGTTTGCCAACGGCACAAAGGGTATAAGGCTCAACCGCGAGAGCTTGACGCTCGAAGTGGTGCCGGTGGCGACCGGCAATCCGCAAGCCGAAGTTCTCCTCCACGACGAGACCAACAAGGCGATCGCCCAGCTCCTGATCGACATGCCGTTCGGCGGCTTCCCGATTGCGCTCGGCGTGATCTATTGCGATCCGGCGCCCGCGTTCGACAGCGTTGTCCTTGAGCAAAACCGCGAGGCGTCGGCGGGCAAGAAGCGCGACCTCGACGCTCTGCTGCGCATGGGCGAAACGTGGTCCGTCGCGCCCGCGCCCGACAAACGCGACTGACGCGAGCCTTTGGGTTTCCGCGTCGGAGATTGTTGCCGCGGCGCAAGTTGCGGCAGATTCTCGATTGACAGACGATCTTTTTGAGCAGATACTCAGTATATTGATTATCTGGTCTGAGACCGCTCCAAGCGGTCTCTCACCTCGGGACAGGCGGCGAAGGCATCGCAGTGCTGGGGCTGAGCGGACCTGCGCGAGAGGGCCCCCATGGCAAACCTGGAAGTCGAATTCTGCGGCGTGCGCTTCAAGAATCCTATGATCGTGGCTTCGATTGAGCCGACCAATAGCCCGGCTCAAATCAAGAGCTGCATCGATGCCGGGGCCGCTGGCACCGTCGTCAAGACCTTGGGTGACGTCAAACAGATGACGGTGCTGACCGACAACTCGCGATACGCGATCCTCAATGACCGTGGCGACGTCATCAAGGGCAAGGTGCCGCGCAACTTCACGTTCTACAGCCGCTCCGGCTATTCGACGACCTATTACAAAGACTGGGTACCGTATCTGAAGGACCTGCATGCCTATGCGGAAGAGCGCGGCGCGCATGTCATCGGTAGCGTAGGGTCGAAGGACATCAAAGGTTGGATCGACATCGCTCGCACCATCGAGGATTGCGGCATCCGCATGGTGGAGCTGAATTTCGGCTGCCCCCATCCGGCCTTGATTCCGGGCGTCACCGGCGGCAGCCTGATCGGTCAGGATCCTCAGCTTGCGGCCGAAATCACCCGCCAGGTGGTCGAGGCGCTCGACATCCCGGTGATCGTGAAACTGACCCCCGACCAATCGCGTCCGTTGCAGCTCGCGAAGTCCTGTATGGAGGCGGGGGCTTCTGCGGTGACCGCCACCAATCGCCATACCGGGTTTGCGATCGACATCGACACGGCTGAGCCGCGCATCGGCGGCACGGCCGGGATCGGCGGTCCGTGGGTGAAGCCGCTCACTTTGCGCTGGGTGCACGAAATCTATTCCAAGCTCGGCATCCCGATCACCGGCTCTAATGGCATTTTTGATGCGCGCGACGCCGTGGAATTCCTGATGGCGGGCGCGCGTTTGATGCAGATCGGCTCCGTGCTCATGATCAAGGGCATCAAGTGGCTGCCCAAGGTCATCGAGGGCCTTTCCCAATTCATGGACAGCCATGGCTATCCCGACGTCGAGTCGATGATCGGCGTTGCCTCCCGGAAGGCGGCAGGAAGTTACCAGGACCTTTTCCAAAGGCCACGCCATCACGCTACGATCGAGGCAGATTCCTGCCAAAATCCGTCGTGCGACATCTGCATTCAGATGTGCTTTTACGAGGCCATGAGCCAAGGCGAAGGGCAGGTGAAGCTGCATCTGAAAAACTGCATCGGCTGTGAGTTATGCTATAATGTCTGCCCATTCGACGCGGTGCGCATTGTGCCCACGTCGGAAGAGCAACTCCGGGCGGGTTACTTCAAGCCACCGGAGGAAGGCTTCATCCACGACTTCCATCACGCGGACTGAGGCCGGTCCAGCGAGGGGGACATCGCCGATTTCGGAGGAAGTACGGAGTTCGATACGAAGAAGGAAGGAAATACAAATGGCTGTCAACAAGGTGCACCGCGAGTTCTATCAGGTCGACATGAACACGGGCTGGGAAACGCCGGCCGGATATCCTGCTGGCATCCAGCAGAAGATCCTGGCGGGAACGCTCGATACCGTGAACAAGAAGGGCGGCTACACGCGTCTGCTGCGGTTCAAGCCGGGCACCTACACGACCAAGGCGTTCGTCCATGACTATTGGGAGGAAGTATTCTTCCTTGAGGGCGATCTGGCCGTGAGCACCGATGAAAACGGCAAGGGTGGCACCGTCTATCGCAAGAACGCATACTGCGTACGGCCGCCAGGTGTGCCGCACGGCCCGTTCCGCTCCGACAGCGGATGTCTACTCTTGGAGAGCCACTACTACGACCCTGCCTGAGCGGCATTGCGCGAGCCAGCCGTCGCCGGGAAAATCCTGGCATCCTGTTGATAACGCGCGGTCAGACGAGCATGACCACTCTGACAGAACTGGCGGCCAGTCTTGCTCGCGGCGGTGTCACGAGCCATGAACTGGTTGAACAATGCCTTGAGCGCGTTCTCGACCCCGCCGGCGAGGGAAAACGCGCGTTCGTCGCCATCAACGCGGAAAAGGTCAGGACGGCCGCTGATCTGGCCGATCGGGCCCGCAAGTACGGCTTGATCCCCTCGCCCTATGCGGGCATCCCGATTTCGATCAAGGATCTGTTCGATGTCAGAGGCGAGGTTACGCGGGCCGGTTCGAAAATTTTGGACGGCCGTTCGCCGGCCGAACACGATGCGACGGCGGTTGCGCGCTTGCGCGCCGCCGGTTTCATCTTGCTCGGCCGCACCAACATGCCGGAGTTCGCCTATTCCGGACTCGGCATCAATCCTCATTACGGGACTCCGCTGAATCCTTATGACCGCAAAAACGGTCGTGTCCCTGGAGGTTCGACATCCGGTGGAGCGGTCTCCGTTGCCGATGGCATGGCCCCCGCGGCGCTCGGCTCGGACACCGGCGGCTCATGCCGCATCCCTGCGGCGGTTTGCGGAACTGTTGGCTTCAAGCCCACCGCCTTCCGCATACCTTTGGAAGGGACAATCCCACTCGCTTTTTCTCTCGACTCGATTGGATGTCTGGCCAACAGCGTGCGCTGCTGCGTCGTTCTCGACGCCGTTTTGAGCGGGGTGAGCGAAGAGCCTCTGTCGCCGCCCAGCGTCTCCGGATTGCGACTGGCAGTGCCGACGCATTACGTCATGGACGGACTTGATGCGGAAGTGGCGAGCGCGTTTACCCGTGCCACTGACATGCTTTCGCGGCAAGGTGCAACGCTTTCGCAGATCGACACGCGCGCGTTGACGCAGCTGCCGACGATCAATGCCAAGGGCGGTTTGATGGCGGCCGAAGCCTTCGCTTGGCATCGGCCGTTCCTGGAAAGGCAGGGAGAGCAATATGACCCCTGGATCAAGTCGCGTTTGGACATGGGCCGCGCGCAGACAGCCGCCGATTACCTCGATACCCTGAAAGCGCGAACCGACCTCATCCGTTGCATGGCGAAACGCACCGCCGGGTTCGACGCGGTGATCATGCCCACTACCGCGATCGTGGCGCCTCGCGTTGCTGACATGGCCGAGCGCGACGCTTCGACCCGCAGCAATCTGGCGCTTGCCCGCAACACCACGGTCGTCAACTTTCTCGACCGCTGTGCCGTCTCGATTCCTTGTCATCGACCCGGCGAAGCGCCGGTGGGACTGATGCTGGCCGGGGAGCACGGCGGCGACCGCCGCCTGCTGGCCGTTGCCGAGGCCGTGGAATTGGCGCTGACCAAATTGCGTATGCAGTAGGAGCTCGTTCCGCCCCTCGGACGAGTAATCAGGCCTTTATTGCGGCATGCATCTTGCGGTCGTTCATATCGCGATCGGGCAGTTCGGAAAGGAGCACGACCAGGTGATCAGGTAAACGGAGTAAGTATCCCCCGGCAGAGCCGGGGGCTTTAGGAATGAGCCGCTCAAAGCGGCTTTGGAGCTGGCTCCATCTGCAGAAATCCTCCTCCACACCGCGCCTGCGTGAAGATTGCACTCGTTCGCGCTCTCCGACTCGACAAGTGCCATTTGTGCTCATCTCCTATCTACTCTACCGTTCACTTCGCCTATCCTGAGACTTCCTCTCGTGCGCTTCATGGCTGACGGTGTGGAACATCACCCGTGCTCGACCGCCGTAAACGTCAAACTTTTGCTGCCTCCCCGGCAGAGCCGGGGGGAACTCCCGTAATGGCTTAGCACGTCGGCGTGCCAAGCTTGCAGATCGATCTCATTGAGCTTGGCGTGCAGATCGAGAAAATACGCGCTATTGCATCTGCTTTCGTCATTCGTCAGAAAACTTTAGCGGTCGCTTCTCGATGAAGGCCAATACCGCTTCTCGATGCTGCCGCGTCTTATGTGCCATCACCTGAAAGCCGGCGGATAACTCCAATGTTTCCTCTAGTTGAGCACTTTGTGCTTCGTGCAGCAGCCGCTTGGTGAGACGTAGCGTGCGCCCAGGATTGGCGGAAATACGTGCAGCGAGCCGACGCGCCTCGTCCAACAGGCGTTCACCAGCCACGACCTGCGATACAAGTCCGCAGGCTATAGCGCCTCATGGGCATTGATCGGGTCGCCAGTAAACGCCATCTCAGCAGCCCGCGAATAGCCGATCACGCGTGGCAGGAGCCATGCTCCGCCGTCGCCCGGTACGATTCCCACTTTGATGAAGCTCTCGGCGAAGATCGCATTTTCCAACGCGATGCGAATGTCGCACATGCAGGCAAGATCACAGCCGGCACCCATCGCAGGCCCGTTGACAGCAGCTATAATGGGCACCTCCAGATTGAACAGTGCCAAAGTAAGGCGTTGG
Source organism: Pseudomonadota bacterium (assembly GCA_021811945.1). Taxonomy (GTDB): domain Bacteria; phylum Pseudomonadota; class Alphaproteobacteria; order Rhizobiales; family Xanthobacteraceae; genus BOG-931. The sequence goes on from JAKAPE010000162.1 coordinate 7,358, forward strand.
ATTCCGTTGCGGTATTCCTCGCGAATCGTAATCGGGTCTATGTCCTCCTCGAAGTATCGACGCATCGCCTTCACATCGCCACCCGAGCAAAACGCAGTTCCGGCACTGGTGAGGATTGCTACGCGGACCGAAGGGTCGCTGGCGATGCGAGCGCTCGCTGCTATGATATCCTCAATCGCGCTGTTGCCGGTCAGCGGATTGCGCGTTTCGGGTCGATTCATAGTCAGCATCACGACATTGTCGGTTTGTTCGTAGATCAGGAAGTCACCCATGCAAGCTCCTTCACACGGACAGGCCAGCTGCGATCCCTGCGGCTGCGTGCGTCGCACACATGCGCTCCGCCATGCCGCCTGCTACTGAACCGCTCAGACGCGGAATCGCCGTCGACTCAGCCCGATGACGTCTTGGCAGCGCGGTGTGCGAACCCCTTTCCCGCGCAGCCGACAACGCGGGAAATGCGCCATCGACGTCCGGGGAATGACGGCATGGGCATGGGCATGAGATTGACACAACGATTGTAGTCAGTATACTGAATTATGCAAGGCGTGGTGGATTGGAAGTTTATGCTTGCCCTTGGACGGGCGGATGCAACGGACCTCCGCCGGAGCGGTTCATGACCTACGTCGTCATCGAAAACTGCATCAAATGCAAATACACGGACTGCGTGGAGGTGTGTCCCGTAGACTGTTTCTACGAGGGTAAAGACATACTCGTCATTCACCCGGACGAATGCATCGATTGCGGCGTCTGCGAACCGGAATGTCCCGCCAAGGCGATCAAGCCAGATACAGAGCCTGGGCTGGGCCAGTGGATGGAATTGAACACAAAATACGTGAAGATCTGGCCTAATATAACGGTCAAAAAACAGCCTCCAGCCGATGCGAAGGAATGGGACGGCGTACCCAACAAGTTGGAGAAATTTTCTCCGGCTCCGGGGACCGGCGATTAACCCCGTCTTTTGATCGTTGCATATAGCGCCGAATAAGGCGCAAGCGCTTGAGACACGTTACGAGGAGGACAAGAATGAGTGCAAATGCGTCTCCAGCCAACTTCACGTTGGAAGAGCTGGTCGGCAGAATGGACAGGCTTCCATTAGCTCGCATTCATAAAAGAGTGTTTGCGATAACCGCTGCGGGCTATCTGTTCGACGCATACGACCTCGCGCTGCTCAGCTTCATCATGCCTGCGCTCGCGGCCGACTTGCATCTGTCTCCAGCGCAAATCGGGCTTGTGTTCACCAGCACCTTTGTTGGAATGTTCTTCGGAACCTTGCTGAGTGGAAAGGCCGCAGATTTGTTCGGAAGACTGCGCGTATTCAAATATACGCTGTTGATCTTCTCCGCAGCGACCGCGGCCTCCGGCTTCGTACATAGCTTTGAGGCTCTGCTCATCTTGCGCTTCATCACCGGTTTCGGATTGGGAGGAGAACAGCCAGTCTCGTTCACGTACATCTCGGAAATGGTGCCCCCACAATACAGAGGGCGGCTCACCGGTATGTGCGAGGGCATGTGGGGTTTTGGCATGATGCTGGCCGGCGGCGTCGCCCTCCTCCTGGTGCCGAATTTCGGCTGGCAAAGTGCGTTTTTCGCGGGAGTCCTGCCAGCCATTCTAGTCTGGTTCTTTCGGTTGGGGATTCCGGAGTCGCCGCGATGGTTCATGATCAGGAAGCGGCCGGACGATGCACTGGCGCAAATGCAACGCATCGAAAATGAAATCGAGAAGGAACTTGGAAAGCAGCTCCCGCCTGCGACACAGTTCAAAAAAGTCGCGGATAGAGAATCCAATAATGGATATCTGGCCTTGGTCCGTCCAGCCTTTCGCAAGCGGACGATCATGTTTGGTCTCGTCTGGTTTTTTTCAATGTTCGGATTCTGGGGCGTCAATACCTGGCTGCCGACGCTGCTCAAGCAGGCCGGATACTCGCTATACGCTTCGATCGGCTATTTTTTCATCATGAACACGATGGCTGTGCCGGGGTCGTTGTTGGGCGCATATCTGGCGGACAAAGTGGGGCGCAAAACGCCGATCGTTGTTTATTGGCTGCTGGCGCTCCTGACGACGCTGCTTTACGGCTGGGCGTTGACCAAACATCTGCCCGTTGGCATCATGCTCGCCTGCGGCATTGCTGCCGTGCTTCTGATGATCGGAGGCTTCACGGTCCTTTATGCGTACACTCCCGAGAGCTATCCGACGGAAATCCGCGGTACGGGAAGTGGTATGGCGAATGCTTTGGGCCGGATCGGCGGCATGCTCAGTCCAACGCTGGTCGGCCTCTTGTATCCGGTGATCGGCGTGTTCGCGACCATTGGGGTGATCGCGGCCGGCTTCGGGGTCGCTGCGCTCGCAGTCGGAATTCTGGGCGTCGAAACGATGGGCAAGACACTCGAAATCATATCGGGTGACGAGGTCGACGCACGGTTTGAAAAAGCGTAGGCAACGGCGGGCGTCGCCGCCATGACCGCGATCTATTTGGGCCGGCGGCCTCGACCCTTTTAGCAAGACTCGTGTCCGTGTCGGAAACTCAAATCCGGCAATATTGATAATGTCGTCCGCCGAGTACGGGATTGGCCGCAATGCGGCCGCAGACCCGGACCGCGCGCGGCTGCGGCGCATCCTTGCCAAGGGACAAGTGAGTTGCCATGCGCGGTCCGCACCCGGAGGGATGAAACGGGGTAAGGTGTGGTGTGGTCGGCACGGAGGTCGGTTTTGACTTGGTGCGAGCGAGCCCGCGAGTGAGTTTGACCGGAGGCCCTTTGAGCACCCGTCATTGTTGTCAACGGATGGCGGTTTGCCCGAAGGG
>JAKAPE010000005.1:0-10872 GCA_021811945.1 Pseudomonadota bacterium
GGCCTGGTGCGCGCCAACAAGAATAAGGGAAGCGTCAAAACACGACGTAAAACCGCAGGTTGGAGCCCGGAGTTCCTGCTACAAATCCTTCAGCTCAAAGAGCGTTAACCTGGATTCCGTGCCCTGGCCTCATGGCTGGCATAATCCGCATTTCTGGTTAAGGAGCAAGTTGCTCCTACAGCGCCCACCAGACTTCGGCTCTGGGCGGGAGTGACTTGGCGCTCTTTCAACGTGTCACGTAGGAAGTCCAGATTATATCCGGACCCGTGCGCAACCCCCAAAACCTCGTCAATTCCCAGGCGGAGCGCTGCGGCCTGCGCCCACAAGATCACGCACCGCATGCCGGTGGCGCAATAGAACAGGATCGGCCTCGGCAGATCGTCCATCAGCCGAGCAAAGGCGTCGACGACATCTTCGTCCATGACGTTGACGCTCATCACCGGCTGATAGCGAAACGCGAGGCCGTGGCGACACGCCACCGCTTCCGCCCGCGCGTGCGCGAGCTGATCCGGCGCCTCGCCGTCGGGACGACTATCGACGACCGTGCGGAAGCCGCATGCTGCGATCTTAGCGAAGTCGGGTTCGGCAAGCTGTGGAGCAACTGCGATACCGGGCTCGAGGTGAATGATCTTGAGCATGAAACCGCTCTCGAGGAATGTCCGCCTGGAAGGTGGAAAGAATCTTGCACTACCTCCCGTAAAATGCATGCTGAGGGAAATAAAACAAGGCGCCTGCCCGTACGGGTAGAAAATAAATCTAAAATTCCCAAATACATCGAATATTTCGAACAGTCGTTCCTGCGGCGACAAGAATGCGAAAAATTCTTCTTGCCCCCTCGGAGCTCACTCCCTGGCCAGAGCGTCGAATGCTTCGGCAAAGCCATTGAACGACAGAGGAACCACGATCTCGCCGCCGCTGGCATTGGCAAAGGACAGCTTGCCGCCGCCCGCGGCCGCGCGGAGCTTTCTCAAAATATCTTCCTTGAAAGCGAACTCGGCGAAACAGCCGGCCGGCATGCAGCGCACGAAGGGAGCGGCGATACCGGCGTCGCCGTCACTGGTGCGAATGCGGACTTTGGTGGCCAACGACACATTGACGGGCACCTGGACGACGAGCTTGATCGGCTTCCTACGCTCGGGCTGCGCGATCGCCACGCGGGAAAACGGCACATTCTTGCCGCGCAGCTTCGTCACCTGCGCCATGTCGCAAAACTTCGTCGGCGGCTCACCGCTGCGCGTCTCGCATTGCACGATCCAGTCGCGGTAGGTCGCCGTAGTGCGCAGGGCAACGAGTTCAGGTTAACAACGAAGTCAGGGAAGCGCGGGTTTCGCTCACGCGACCGAGTGATATGCCCTCGATTCGGATCATTCGGCAAGGATTTCACTCGCAATGCGAGTCTTTGCGCAGTTGCGCTCGACTCTTTGGATACATTAGCCATGCGTAGGTGCTTGTCGTTAACCTGGACTCGTTGCCCTGCGCGAGCGCCCGCCCGTGCTTGGAAAATCGGCTCGAATGCGTTAGATGTTGGCGCGTCACCGGACGCCAGAGGCCATGCAGGGGCTAAGCTTTGCGGAACGCAAGAGCTTCGCGAGTGTAAGGTGTTGGGGAATAGTTCAACGGTAGAACAGCGGACTCTGACTCCGTTAATCTAGGTTCGAATCCTAGTTCCCCAGCCACGCGCAGCGATTTCATTTCATTGCATTTTTGCCGCCGACAGCGCGCCGGGATAGCCGGTATCGCCGGAACAAAAGCGTGAGCGGCGCACGAACGCGCCCAGGGCGCTGAAGCTGAGCAAGGCGCCGCCGGCCGCGGCCGCCCCGAACAGCGCGAACCGGAGCGGCGCCGCGCAGGCGGGAATGTCGAGGCCGAACAACACACCGAGACCAGCCGATCCGCCAAGGCCGGATAAATACGAAAGGCGCGGGCCAAAGCTCATCATCAGCGCGCCGGCCCGGTTGGTAACAAGCAGAAGGCCGAGCGCGACATACGCCACGCCCAACGCCAGCCACGCGGCTTTCTGCAAACCCAGAAATGCCATACCCAACACCACCGCAAGCACGCCGAGCGCTCCAATTAAGAGAGCCCGCGTGGCCGCGAACAGGCTGACCTCGGCGAGCTTGCCGCCGGCATTGCGGCCTTCCATGTGCTTCACGAAGATCAGGCTCGATCCGATCGTGCAAGGCTCTACAAAGCCCAGGAGGCCGAGACCCAAAGGCAGCAGCACTCTAATCGGCGCCCGCAGCGAGATCGCGAAGTGGCCCCAGATCCAAGGTCAAATCCTGCCCGACCAGACCGAACGCCGCCTTCAATTCGTCCATGCGCGTTTCGAGCCGCAGCAGCGCTTGACCCAAGCGTTCGATTTCCTCCCCGCTCAATGCGCCGTTCTCGACGCGCCGCACCGCCTGCCGCTCGATTAGCTGGCGCAGCAGCTCGATAACGCCAAGCACGAGGCGCGCGAGGTCGCGCTCTATTCTTTCGGGATCGATGGCGATGTGATCCTGGGTATCGCAACGGGCGGCGAGCGCGCCGGTCGGCCGCTCAAACACCGCTGGATTGTCCGGCGCACGAGTGATCTTTTCGCGACGCACAATAGCAGCGTCAGCGCGCACGGCATTCTCCGCTCCGGCTTGCCGCAGCGGCAGCGGCGGCGACGAGGAAATAGGGCGGCTGCGGGCCGGCGACGTCAAGGCTGGCTCCGGACGCAGCCGTTGTGCGGTGTCGACGGAGGCGAGCAGGACTTTGAGCCCGACGTAGCTCAGGTCCACTCCCGCGACGGAGATCGTAGCATCGCCCCACAGCACCACACCCTTATTGAGAGCGCGATCCAAAAGTTCGGACAGAGTGAGCCGGGCGCTATCGATCGGGTTGGGCTGCATCGGCGACCTCGTGCCTGATCGATACAAAATGGTACGGCGGCCATGGCCCTGTCAGTTCATAGTCAAAGCCTCTGGCAGCATATTGCTTTTGCAGGCGGGCAATGGTCCTTCGGAACTGCGGAACAGAAGCCTTGGCGATGAGGCAGGCGGCATTCGTCACCATATCCGCGGCTCGGCCGTGCGCGCCGGGCGGCTGCACGTCGATCTCGGCAAACTCGCGCGCGCAGACCGCGAGACGCCGGTGCGTATGCTGCACGCAGCCTGCGACGGCCGCCGCGGTCTCCCCATCAAACGCACTGGCAAGTTTCTTCTGCAGAAAGAATCCGGCGCCTGGCGCAGCGTGCGCCAGCGCGGCGCGCAGCAGACGGATGGCGGCCGATTTGCATTCAATGCGGCGACGCAGTGCCGGCGCGTCGCAATAGAGTTTCAGGCCCCACTCGTCTGCGCCGCGAATCCGATCGAATGCCCGGCACAGTTGGGCACTGTGGCGAGTAAGCGCATGCGAAGCCTGCGCGGTATCCAGATAGATCGTCCCGAATCGGAATGGCACGACATCGAAGCAGGACTGCAGTTCCGCGAGAACGTGCTGATGCGCCAGGATGCGGTCCTTCAACCACTTCGCGTCACTAAGCGCCGAACGAAATTCGTCGGCGCCAAATTGAGATTTTGGGACCGTGCTGACGAAGGCCATCAAATTTCCCTGAGCCAACGGCCGGACCGGCGCCTCGGCAACGATACCGGCGAGCAGTGCCGCCGAAGCCCGCCAGCGTTTGGCGCGGGTGACGCCGTAGACATAGACGACGCTCTCGTCGCCAGACGGGGCTTGAGCTTTGCGGCTTGTCATGGCTGAGCCCGCAGGCGCGCGTCCGGCAGCGTTTGCCGGCGTACGGTCACCCGAATGCAGCTCTCGACGGCGTTGCGGTCGAAGCGATAGCCGCATTCTCCGCCAGCGTCCTCGCCGGTCGGCGGTAGCGCTTCGGCATAATGCATCAACGTGTGGTAGGCGTCGGCGAGCCGCCCCGCCTCCCCTTGCCGCATAGCCTCCGCAGCGAGATCGGGATGCGCGCGCCGGATCTGCTGATGATAGGCCGACTTGATTTCGGCACGGCCCGCGCTCTCGCCCAGGCTGAGCGTCCGGCGTGCCTCGTCCACCGCGGCGAAAGACGGCAGGCTCACCTCGACCGTGGCGAAGCTGTACGGCGGCAGCGGCCCGATGCAGCGGAAATGGAGCCGCTCGCCGAACGCCTTGTCGAGTTCGGCGAGCCGCTTGTCGAGCTGATCGCGTGCGTCCTTCGCCAGCAGCGCCGCGACGTTGGCAATCATGCGGTCGTCCATCAGCGCGTTTTCGACCGTGTCAGCCGCGACGCTTTGCAACGTCGTCACGATGCGGCGGCGACAGTCGTCGCGGCGGCGATCGATCGCCTCCTTCACCATCTTGCCGACGGCAAGGCATTGATCGTGGCTGGCGCCGCCGGGCTGCGCGGCGATCTGCGCCTTGAGGCGAGCGACGGCTTCGTCCGCAGCGACTTCGCTGACGATATCGTCAATGTCCCAGGAGACGATGAGCTCGATCTGAACGTATTGCGCAAGCTCGGCGAGCGGCCCCGCCAATACCGAAACGGCGCGATCGAGCATGCTGGTCACCGCCGCCGCATCCGGCAGTGTCGTGCCGAACTTGACCGGCAGCGCCGCCGAGGTTTGCATTACGCTTTCGACGACGCGTTGATGCGCCAGCAGATAGCGCACCGCCCGTTCGCGCGGCAACGCGTGGAAATCGACCGCGGGAGCCGCCCCGACCACGGCCGCCAGCGCGTTGCCGCGGATCATCCACACCTGCGGCTCATCGGCACGAACGCCGACGGCATCGGCTGGCGGCCGCGCGCCAGCAGGAACGATAGCATAGAGATAGATTCGGCTCATGGCGGACTCCCGTTGGCGTGACCGATGACCTGGCGCCCAGCGAGCGCCATGTCGAAATGCCGCCGGGCGATGGTCAGCTTGTGCAGCAAATCCGCCGGCGGGCCCGCGGTTACCGTTGCCTTCGCCGCCGCGTCGACCAGCTCGCGGATTGCCCCCAGCGCGGCCTGGCGGCACAGCCCTTCGAGATCGGCGCCCACAAGCCCTTCGGTGCTCTCGGCCAGCGCGTCGATCTTCACGTCCTTGGCGAGTGGCATGCGCCCCATATGGACCTGTAGGATGGCGCGGCGCGCCGCGGTATCGGGCGTCGGCAATGCGATGTGGAACTCAAGCCGGCCCGGGCGCAGGAGTGCGGGGTCGAGCCGATCCAGCCGGTTGGTCGCGGCGAGCACCACCACGCCTTTGAGATCCTCAATGCCGTCGAGCTCGGTGAGCAGTTGTGCCACGACCCGTTCCGCGACCTGGCCGCCTCCACCGCCACCGCGGCGCGGCGCTAGCGCATCGACCTCGTCGAAGAAGATGATGCAGGGAGCGGCCTGACGCGCCTTGCGGAATATTTCGCGCACGCCGCGCTCGGACTCGCCGATCCACATGCTCAAGAGCTGCGGGCCCTTGATGGCGATGAAATTGGCTTCCGTCTCCCCCGCCAGCGCTTTGGCCAGCAGCGTCTTGCCGACGCCGGGGGCGCCATGGAGCAACACGCCCTTGGGCGCGCGCACGCCGGCTCGTTCAAACAGGTCGCCATAGCGCAACGGCCAGAGCACGATCTCGGTCAACAGGCGCTTGACTTCATCCAATCCACCGACATCCTGCCAATGCAGGTCGGAGATCTCAGTGGCGACTTCGCGCAGCGCCGACGGCTCGACCTCGGCGAGCGCGGTTTCGAAGTCCGCCCATTCGACCTTCAGCACCGCCATCTTGTCGTAGGGAATTTCCGTGGTCTTGAAATCGATATCCGGAATCAGCCGGCGCAAGGCGCTCATTGCCGCTTCGCGGCACAAGGCGGCCAAGTCGGCTCCGACGAATCCATGCGTGATACCGGCGAGCCGATCGAGATCGACCGCGGCGGCGAGCGGCATTCCCCGGCTGTGGATCTCCATGGCCTCGCGTCGTCCCGCTTTGTCGGGAACGCCGATCTCGATCTCGCGGTCAAACCGTCCGGGACGACGCAGCGCGGCATCCAAGGTGGCCGGGATGTTCGTCGCGGCGACGACGATCACTTTGCCGCGCGCTTCGAGACCGTCCATCAAGGCCAGAAGCTGGGCGACGACGCGGCGCTCGACCTGCCGTTCGCCGCCCATTTCCTCCCGTTTGGGCGCGATGGCATCGATCTCGTCGATGAAAATGATGGCGGGCGCATTGCGCTCGGCCTCCTCGAACAGCTTGCGCAGTTGCGCCTCGCTTGCACCGTAGAGCTTGCTGATGATCTCGGGCCCGTTGATGTGAATGAAATGGACATTGGACTCGTGCGCCACCGCCCGCGCAATCAGGGTTTTGCCGGTGCCCGGCGGGCCATACAGCAGCACGCCCTTGGGCGCTTCGACGCCCAGATGGGCGAAGATTTCCGGATATTTGAGCGGCAGCTCGATGATCTCGCGGATGCGGCGAACTTCCTGGTGTAGTCCGCCGACGTCCTCATAAGTAACGGTTTCTCGGCGACGCTCGGCAGCGCCCTCAAAGGTCGCCGCGGTCGCCGGCGTCACAATGACCGGACCGGTGGGCACCACCTTGCTGACGTTAAAGTTGCGTGTCTGGGTGCCGAACGGATTAACGCGCAGGCGATCGCCGGCGACCATCGGCATGCCGTCGAGCAGGCGGGTCAGATAGCGAGCTTCGAGCCCGCGCGCGGCGCGGCTTGCGGCATCGGTCGGCGTCAGCACGACCATGGTGGCCTTCTTTGCAGCCGCGCGGCGAACCGTGACCGGCTCGCCCAGACTGGCGCCGGCATTTGCGCGGCAGACGCCGTCGATCTGAATGAGCCGCTTACCGCGCAGCTCAGCGTGGGCCGGCACGACGCGCGCCACCGTGGTCCGCTTCGACGTGACTTCGACGACATCGCCGGTTTCGACGCCGAGTTCAGCCATGTCCTTGGGATCAAGTCTGGCTAGACCGCGGTCGACATCCTTCGGCGAGGCTTCAGTAACCCGAAAGGTGGCAGCAAGGGGACCGCTGTCCATGCGCTCATCTCCTGCGCATCGCAATCCGAATCTGCTTCCTCACTCGCAGGCGCAGAGTCATTCTTGTCTTTTACCCATCGCACTCGCCGCAGCGGTAAGCCGTCCGCGCTTCGTTCTTTGCCGCTCAGGCCGCACCCGGCCGTTCGCCGCAAGCCGATCAAGACGCCGCCGCAGCGCGGCGTTTTCCCGTTCAAGCGCGTCGGCGCGCACGGAAAGCCTCGGGTCGGCCTCCCACCAGTTGATGCCAAGCTCTTTCGCCTTATCGACTGAGGCGATCAGCAGCCGCAGCTTGATATTGAGAAGGTCGATCTCGACCAGGGAGAGCGTGATGTCCCCGGCAATGACGATGCCTTTGTCGAGGACCCGTTCGAGGATGTCCGCCAGATTGGTGGTCTGCAGCGAATGTTCCATGGCGTGATCGATCCGGTTCGATCGGTAAGGCATTCATCGATGCGCGCCCGGCCTGTCCCCGGCGCCCATCTTGATGACCAGACTTGCAGTCTTGAGGCGACGCTCGGAGAAGTTCCGGCACAGCATGCAGTTGCGGTCGGCCGCGTCGTAACGTGCGCAATGCAACAGAATGCCCGCCTTCTTGCTCAGCACCCGCGCATCCGTGATTTTCTCCGATGTCATCGCCGCCGCGTTAATTGTCTTGGTCAGCTCTTCGATCTTGGCTTGTTGCCAAGCGAACAAATCGATCGGACAGTGAATTCCGCCTTGGGCGCCGAAACCGGTCATGATTCTTCCATCATCTGGTCGCGGAAGTACCGGCGGATGCGCCGGTAGCTTAGCAGCACGCCGGTCGGCCCGAGCACCGCTTCATAGGCGGCGAGCACGTCGGTTGCCGCCGGTATGCGCCTGAGTTCCACGAGATCGACGATGACATGCCAGCAGTCAGTGCGGTGCTCGACGGCGGAGACATGATCGGCATCAAGCCCGGTGATGTTTTCCAGTTCCGCCTTCGCGTGCCGCGCGATATCGGCGGTGTTGCTCACTTCGCCCTTGCGGCGCCCGATCGGCCGATCTCCGCCGGTGGTCTCGTCGGCGATGCCGGGAGCGATCGATTGGCTCTCGACCATGGGCGGCTCCTGCTTATCTAAAGTTCGAGCGAGACGTTGTGCCATGGCCTAGCGCCCTTCTTTCATTCTTCGCGCCATAGTGAGCCGCTCCAAGAGTTCGCTCTCGGCTCTTTCAAAATCCTCGAGCGTGATCTTCCCGAACTCGTATTGCTGTTCGAGCTGCAGAATGTCCTTGCGAATGTTGTCTTCGCTGTAGAGCTCCTGTTCGGCGTGCTCGGCGAGCATCCTGGCGATCCATAACACGCCCTTGAACGGACCGACCACCGGCGCCGCCACGATCGTGCTCAGCAATCCCATAATCTACCTCACTGACGATTCCTGTTGCCGGCGCGCCGCCGCGTCGTCCGTCGCCCAACGCATGCTGACGTTGACGAAATTGTACGGGGCGACGGGCCCGACGCACTTGATGAGAAGGCGGCGGCCCATCTCGGCGTCGAGCGCGCGAACCGCCGCGTCGAACTGTGTTTCCTTGGCGCGCGCGATCAGGAATGCGGCGTTGACGACCATGTGGTCGGCGATCGGCGTGTTGACCCGCGTCTTCTCGGCCAACGGACGCAGACGTTGCAGAATGCTCTCGCTGTCGCGGCTACGCCGGTCTTTCAGCTCCGTCTCGACCAGTTCGCCGAGGCGAATGCGATCGTAATAGGTCTCTTGGAGGGAGCGGCCGGCGAGCCCGTCGCGCACGCGGCGGATCATCGGGTTATTCCGGACGATTTCCTGAAAGACCACGTCCTCGTACCAGAACGCCCTGAATCCCATCTCAACGCGGCCTTCCATGGCATCGAGCATCGCGTTCAGTTCACGGTCGCGTGCCTTCAGCAACTGGTCGCGGACGGCATCGGGACTCGGCGCAACGCTGTCGAAACGGATCGGCAGAACCGCGTAATCCGTCATCACTTCGTCGAGCACCCTCATATGCGCCATCATGTTGCGCCGCGTATTGTCGTATCGTTCCTGCGGCGAATCGCTTGCGACCACGGCGAGATCCTTGAAATTGATCGTGCGCACGGCATCACCCCGTTCGCCCATTCCGAGCGTCTCAAAGGTTCGCGGCTCGCGGCAGCGCACGATGCAATAAAGGTACTGGGCGCCGGCACTTTCGCTGGGAATCTTGGATATGCGCGCGGGGGCAAGCCTCACATCCGGCCTCCCTCTTCGTGCTCGACACCGCCGTTGACGACGGCGCGGCGCTCTGCGCGCGGTGGACGCTGCCGCTTGCGACCCGGCCGGCTCCGCACCAACGCGAAGCGAACCTGCAAATGTACCTCACGCAAAGCATCGGCAAGAATATCCAACGCCTTGGCGCTCCAGCGCCTCATTGCGGCGGCGCTGAGATCGGTCCGCAGCACCAGATAGAAGTCGCGGTACTTCTCATAGAGCCGACGTGCCGCAGGATCGAGATGACAAAGGACGCCTTCGATCAGCGCCCCCTCAATGGCGTCGGCCTGGGATCGACGTTGGGCGCGCAGGAACGGTGCCGTCTCGAGAGCGAATGCCAGATGACCCTGCAGGTCGCCGACCAGAAGCACCGCGGCGGCCTGGTCGACGCTCAGTTTTCGTTCCAGGACTTGCCGTTCGAGGCTCTGCACCAGGGACGACCGCCCGCTCACGCCCGCCCTGGCCTTGTCGACGATCCGCCTGTCTAGGTGAAACAGCGCATGTCCGAAACCGGCGCGAACGGCCAGCTCGTTCGCAAACACCTCCTGGGGCGCGTGAACGCACAGCCGGTCGGCCAAGAGATGCAGAACAGGCGCAATGCTCGACGGTATCCTGCTCTCCACTTCGACCTCGACCGAAAGCGCGCGCGCCGCGCGCACGGTCTTGTTCTCCGCGAGGGGATGCGCGTGCTCGTGCGCCAGTAAGCCGCGCAGCGCAATATCGTCATGCCAGAGGCCGCCTTGTTCGAGTGCGCTGCGGTTCACGAATACCGAGCATTCCGAAAAATCGGCTGCGTCATAAATATTGACCATGGGACGCAAATCGACGTCATTGGCGATGACCGAGGACAATGCAGCCGCCCCTTTGATTTGCGACACCAGGGGCCGCAAGTCTTCGAGTACGAAAATGTTGACCCGTTTGTGCGGCCAATTGCCGAGGCGCGCGTAGTGGCGGATGACCGACAGCTCTTCGCCGATCAGCCGTTCGAGACCATGCTGCATGTCGGCCATGACTTGCACGATCGTGTCTTCCACGCGGTGGCGCGAAAAGTGCTCGATCGCATTCGCCATGGCTCAAGCCTTCCGCAAACGCAGCTCCAGCAATCCGTTCTTGAAAGAACGCCGCAGCGAAGCCGGATCGACCGCGCTCGGCAGCAGTACCTCCTTGGCGTAGCGGCGTTCGCCGGACGAACTCAGCGAGAGGACATCGCCGTTGATGTTGATTTCTATCGCCTGCTCCGGCACGCCGGGAAGTTCGGCCGCCACGACGATCTCCTTCTCCTCGTCGAAGACATCGATCAGCGGCTCGCGCACGTCGACCACCTGCGGACCTTCGCGCATGGAACAGATATTGCCGAACCGCTCGATATGCGGCTTGCCGCCGAGTCCGACCCGCACGCTCACGCCATAGACGCCCTGCGCCTTGTCGCCGAGCCCCTTGACCTTGAATTCGCCCGTTCGCTCGATGTGCTGCTCGCCGGCCTCGACCAGCTTGCCGAGGACGCCGACGAAGTCGCCGAGCCCCTTGAACAACGAACCAAAGCCGATCTCCACCTCCGCATGGCGTTCCGACGCGTGCGCGCGCTGGCGTGAACTCGTTTTTTCGCTAGACATGGTGAGACTTCCGAAAGTGATTGCGCGAGTGCCTCCGGCGCCGATGATGATT
>JAKAPE010000005.1:10882-42917 GCA_021811945.1 Pseudomonadota bacterium
ACCTCCGAAAATCATTGCCCGCGGGTCGACGGCGGCGCTCAGTATTCCAAATTCACCAGCTTGTGCGGCGCGACGGCGGACGCGTCATCGGCTTGCTCGGCTCGCGGCAGCACCGTCGCAGGCTTGCGCCCGTTGGCCCGCCGCGGCGCGGCGAGAACGCGGACCAGTTGTCCGATCTCCGCCATCTGTTTCTCTACGAGGTGCAGGCGACGCTCGGTGACTTGCCGCTTCTGCGTCCACACCGCGAGTTGGCGCTCGAGCAAGCAGCGTTGATGGTCGAGACGCGCCAACCTGGCGGTGAGCTTGGCAGGCTGCGATCGAGCCCGCAGGATACGGAGCGCGTGCAACCCGCCGGTTTCGTGGAGCCCCCTGAGATGCGTCATCTTTCCATCTCCTGGCGATTTCTTGCGGAATCGCCTTGCGTCGGCCACGCGGCGCGGAGCCGTCATTCGGCTGCGCTTTGCGTCAACTCGCCTCCAGCACGTGGTTGCCCGCCGTCATCATCAGCCTTGTTTCGTCTCGCGCCGCAGTGATGATCGATCAGGCTCAACAACATCTTGCGCTGCTGGAGCCGGTCATCCTTCGACCGGCTGTTGAAAGACGCCCGCGCGCCGAGCAGATCGAGGCAGGTCTGTACGAAGCGGGGATCGTCCGATGACACCCGCAGGTTCTGGCCGGCAACGATGCGCGCGATCATGATGCTGCCGCGCAATGTCGGGGCCTGATCGTATTCGCCCGACGCCCGATAGTTGCGCACCAGGTCGACGATGCGCTCGACCTGGGATTGATGCAGACCGGACCGCGCCGCGGTGATCGCCAATTCAGTCTCGCGGTCCAGATCATCGACATCGATCATGACCATGCGGTCGCTCAAGGCGTCCTGCGCGTCGTGAACGCCGGAATATTCCTGCGGATTGCTGGTGAAGATCGCGCGGAAGTCGGGATGGACCCGGACATAGCTCTCGTTTCGATTGGCCGCCGGCAGGACCAGCAGCCGCTCCTCCAGCACGCCAAGCAGAATATTGTTGGCTTCGGGCCGCGAGCGCGTGAATTCGTCGTAAATGAGCGTGTGGCCTTCCCGGCAGGCCGTGGTCAATCGATGGTCCGACCAGTTCCGCGTGGCATCCTCCTCGTATTTCGTCACCGTGTGGATGAAACGGTCCACAACCTTGCGATACTGGTAGCCGAACTGTCCGCCGACCAGGTTCGAGGTCGTCATCTCATCATCGCCGGTGAGAAACACCACGGGCCGCCCCAACTGGGCGGCCACATGACAGGCGAGCGTCGTCTTGCCGGAACCGGCGGGGCCGCGAAAATGCACGGGAAACCCGGCTCGCAGATAGCCCAGCGCCCGGTTTCTCAGATCCTGCACCGCAGGAGTCTCGACGAAATTCTGGCTCGGACGCAGAGAGATCGTGGTCCCGGCAAGCTGGGCAACTGAGCGTGACGCCGACGGCATGTTTGCATCTCTATGGAGGTTCACCGATATGCGGCGCCAATTGGTCGCCGTGCGGCTGCTTCCCGACTTCGCTTGTTCGTTTCTCAGGCAGCCGTGCCGCCTTTGAAGTCACGCCAGACCTCGTGCGCCTTCATGCGGTCGGCATGCATCGCATCGATGAATTTGACGGTAGCGGCGCGCAACCGGCGGCGACTCGACCGGAGCTCCGCTTTTTGCTTGTTGGCCATTTTCCGGTGCGCGCGGGAAAGCTCCGCGACCGCGCGCGCCGCGGCACCGCGCAATTCAGCGACCTGATGCTGCAGAGCACTGCGCAGCCGGCTCGCCGCCCGGGCGCGGCTATCCCCAATCCGCGCCATCTCGCTCATCGTGGCATTGCGTTGAGACGCCACGTTCCTGGCCTGGACGCCGAGGAAGTTCCGCGTTTGCGCCACCTGATGCGCCACCGCGCGGCGATGGGCGGCAACGTCCCTGCTCAACGCCGAAAGAAATTTGTGCATCCGCGCTCTATAGGCCCGCATCATTTCTCCGCGCATTTCCGCGCAGGCGGCCAAAGCCGCTTCCGTCGTGTCGCGCATCGTGTCGATAGCGGCGCGGCGCAGATTCGACGTTCGGGAAAGCTCTTGTGTCAGACGCGCCATTTGCCGTGATCGCAACATTGTTGCTCCTCATGTGCCTTCGTCGTCTTCGAGCGCTTTGGCCGCTGCCAAAGGATGGCGGGATCGAAGTGACTGCTTCGCGATTGGCCAAGACAACCACGCCAAGACAACCACGCCAAGACAGCCACCTCGCTCCGCACCCGTCACTTATGCTTCCGCGGCCGCGGTGAGACCGATGGCCTCGGCATATTTCAGATAGGTGTCGACGCCGGCCACGACGATGCGAGCCTCGATCGCCAGCAATTCGATGCCGACCAGCGAAACGCGGGCCCACGCGTCGATAACGACGCCCTTATCGAGAATGCGGTCGACAACCTCGGCAAGGCTGGTCGACGCGATGGTCTTTTCCACTGCCATGTTTTTCTCCTCAGTAGCATGCAGTCGATGGACGACGCGACGACAGCACAGCCGCGGCGCCGATGTTAGTTGGGTCGAATATGTGCGCGGCGAAGGGTTTTCCCTAATACGGCGCCGGTGCGGCGCGAGCGGCACGAGTGCCCGCAAGCGGCGGGCTCGGATATCGGCGCGGTGCATGGCGGCGCGCCTTGCTGCAAACATCCGAGGCGGCAGCCGTCAAATCAGTCGATGGTGTCTTCGCGGCCCATTCGTTGCAGGCACGGCGGTGTGAGGAGAGGATGGCCGGCGAATTTCAGGCAGCCGGCGATCTGCCCGACCAGCTTGACGACATTGTCGGCTTCCATCTTCTGCATGAGATGGCCGCGATAGATCTCGACTGCCTTGGGACTGACGCCAAGGTGGCGCGCCGTCTCCTTGTTCGACATACCGTCGAGCACGCATTCGAGGACCTGCCGCTCCCGCCGCGACAAGGTGGCTATCCTATCCAACATTCGCCTGTGCCGACGCCACGCTTGACAGGCTGCCACATCGCGGCGCACCCAGTGCTGGACCGTCTCGATCAGCAGTTCCTTGTTGAGCGGCTTTTCAAAGAACTCGACGGCGCCAAGCTTCATGACGCGGACGACGGTCGCCAGATCGCCGTAGCCGGAGATGAAAATCACAGGAACGGCCCTCGCGCGCGATTGCAACCAAGTGAGCGTTTCCACGCCGTTCGCTTCGGGCATGCGCAGATCGAGAACAATGCAGCCCGGTTGGGCCGGATCGAAGTTGTCGATGAACATGGAAGGCAACGCATAGGTTGCCGCCTTCAATCCGACTGTTTTGAGCAGCAGCGGCAACAGGCTTCGTATGCCCTCATCGTCATCAACCACATGGACGACGGCATCGGTCGCCGCCAACTTGCCGCTCATCGTCCTGTTATGGAGGGGCAGCAACCTTGTTCTCCATACACACCGGAGTGGCGCCAGCGAGCCTGTCGCGTATGTGCGATTTGTTGCCGGATAGGCGTGCCCCGCAGCGGTCCGCAATTCACGCAGTGCGCTCGAAACGCCGGCTCTCAATCGTTACGGAGCCATAAACGGAAATTGTGCGCCTCGGCATCCGGAAGAATACGTGCCTCGACCGCGCGTGCGCCCACGCCGCCCCGCTCGCATAATCACTGCGCGTCGGACTTTTTGCCGAAAATGTCGCCGAGCGATTGTTGCGGGTACGGCATCATGGCGGCGGGCGCCGAACCGGAATCCGCGGCGGGCGGCGAAGCAGCGGCCGTTGCGCCCGCCCCGGAGTCACTGGCCGGGGTATAGGTGCCAGGCGGATGCGGCGCGCTTGACACCTCGGCGGACCGCGCGGGGTGGGATTTAAACAGATCGAACAGGGACTCCGAGGGATGGACGCCGTCCGATGGCGCGGCTGATGGCGGCGAGGCCGCCGAAGCCGTCGCGACCGTTCCCTGCTGTGCCGAGGGCTGAGGCGCCGGAGCGGAAGCAGAGGCGACTGTGGCGATGTTTGTGGATGTGGACACTGCCGCAGAAGCGGGCGAACCGGTCGCCGCAACCTCGGATGCGGATGGCGCACGCTGGCCCGCCCCCGACCCCGAATTTACCGGCGGCGCAGGGGCGGCCTGCTGAGCGGTCGGCGACGCCGTGAAAAAATCGGCGAGCTGGTCGTGATAAGGATGTATGGAACCCGAGCACGCTGCGAGCGCCGGCAAGGCGCCAATCGAGGCGACGATCATCGACAGACGCGTGCGCCGACGGCTGACTCGCCGACGAACCCTCACACCGCCACGCCCGTCCGCTCTCATAGCGGAGAGTATAGCTTGTCCCTCATATCGATCTCAAGGGCGGCAGCCATGGTCGGCAGATTCCGACGAGATTGTCGATGTCGTCGAGCGCGGCCGCCAGACCGGCGCCGAGCGCAAGGATTTGTTGGCCCGCCTGATCGTCGCACGCGATGACGAGACAGGCGGTGATTAGCGTTCCGCCTCTCGCCGCCGGCCTCGCTGGCGCCTCGTCGAATCCGCCGGCTCGGCGACATTCGCTCGATGGTTGCCGCGCGACAAAGCGGGGGCGTGGTGAATGTGCGCCACTGAGGCGGCACTGCGATGTCGCACACCAACGACCGCGAGAATAGCGCCGATTGCCCGCGCGTGCAGGCGCTCGGATTTGTCGATATTGAGGTGGTTGATGTTCGCGTCGGAGGTCACATCGACGTTGGCGAGCAAGCCGTGGAAACCCCGCCCGCGCCGTATAAAGGCATATTTCCGCTGGGTGAAGTTGATCACGCGGCCTATGTTCCCGGATGCTGCGAGGGATTTGGTGCCATCAAATGCAATGACGAGCGCTACCGGAACGCCTTTTTTGCCAAGATAGGCGGCCATTTCCATAACCGCGTCGGCGCCCAGCGAATGACCGACGAGAATGATCGGGCCTTCGGTGCCTGCCCTATAAGCGGCTGCGACGTGGTCGGCGAGCGTTTGCCAGTCCGCATAATTGTCCACGGTCGCATTGATGCCGTGGCGTTCGATCTGCGCGGCTAGCGTATCCATACCAAGCGAGAAAATGTTCATCAGTCCGCGCAGCAGGTAAACGTGCGCGCGCGGGCCGGCCATGCCCGGGCCCGTCCCGGCGCCGAGCATTATCAGGGCTGCCGTCACGCCGATCATCGCGAACCGCCGCATGTTGTTCATAAGCGCCTCTTTGCTGGCCCAGACCGGTGACCCTTGCACCGACTCCGCTTTGCATTTTAGGGAATCGAGATCGTCCCACCAGATCTAACCTGCGTATTCCCCCGCTCGATTTCGCGTTCAAGCGCAAATCTGTGCCGATCTGTGGCAAAGATGCAACATCGGCATCCCGAATAACCCGTTAGAACTCAATAAAGCCACGGAACCACACGGGCCGTGCGCTGCATATAGGATCGGTACTCCTCCCCAAAGGCGGCGATCATCATGTCCTCCTCCCGTTGCACGCGGCCGAAGAATAGGGCTCCGAAGCCGGCAAGGCCGGCCGGCCCTACAATCCAATTGGACAAGAGCAGGAGCTGGGCCAGCGCCATCAGCCAAAAGCCCGCATACATCGGATGCCGCACCCGCGCGTAAATGCCCGTTGTGACCAGGGTGTGACGCTCGCGCAGATCGAGACTGACCGACCAATTGCGGCCGAGATCGCGATGTGTGCGATAAATCACCCAGAGTGCCCCCAAGAAGACGACAGTCCCCAAATAGCCCTGCAGGGGAACGAACGGGTAGTCAGCGAAACGCGGAAACCCCGCGGCAACGTAAGCCAAGGGAAGAATGCCGAGTCCGCCGAGCGAACACGCGAGCAGGATGATCTCGCGGGTGTTACGCGCCGAGTGCCGCACTGCCGTCTTGCGCGCGCGCCGGCGCGGCTCCAGTCGAACGGCGAACCAGAGAACGCTGCAGGCGAGCCAGAGGAATTTCGCCACCGTCGCGGTCACAGGCTCGGTTCCCGCGCGCCCGCGGCCAAGGCGATTTGCCCGGCCTCGGTCAATGCGCCATCTGCGGCAAATGCTGCCACCGCTCCTTCGCTGTCGGCGACCCGCTTGGCGAGCGGGACCGGTCCGCAGCAGAGCATGTAATAGTCGTAGAAATAGCGGCGCTCGTTGCCCATGATAGCCTGTCGGTGGATGCGTAGAAAATTGAGGTGGAACCTTTTGTAGGTTGCCTCTTCCACCATGCGACGGATACGGATGATTTTGATGATCGGCTTGCCGGTCGCCGGCATGCCGAGCGCTGCCACCGGGTCGACCTTATACATGTTGATGATGTCGGCGAGCGCCTGGAACTCCACCCAATAGATCGACGGCGCGTTAGACACGCTGCCGACGGCCTCGCGCAGCCACCCGGCCGCGGGATGCAGCGCGAGCTTGAGCAGCGAGGAGCCGCTGGAAACAAGATGCAGCGGCTTGCCGCGGCGGCCGAGTTGTGGATCAAGCCGCAGGGCGCGGTCGACGACCACAAGCGCAAGCGGCGCGCCGAGACTGTGGCCGTCGACGACGATTTCATCGGCATCGGTGTCACGCGCGATGCGGACGAGTTCGCGCGCGAAACGGTCGAGCCGCTCGTCAAAGCCGGGTCGCACGCGATGCACGATTTGGCGTGCCAAATGCCAGTCGTCGAGCGCATAACGGATGAACAGCATCCGTCCGAATATCAACCGCAGCACGACGAAAACGCCGAGCGCCAGGGGAGCGACCCACAGCGCCGAGTGCGGCTGGCCGCTGTAGCGGACGACAACGCGAGCAAGCGAGATGGCGAGCCAGACCATGCCGAAGACGTACATGAGGGGCGAAAGAAAGAAGATGCCGTAACGCCAGGCGACGATAAAATATTTTATCGCCGTGCCTGTAAGGACGAACTCGAGCAGGGCGAAAGTGCCCAGCGGAAAACGCCACCAGTCGTTTACTTTTGCGTCCGCGGCGACGAAGTCGTCCCAGCGAAAATAATAATAATCGGTGGTGACGTGCCAGTTTGGCCCCCCGGTCTCGACCGTCCAATTGGCCACCGTTCCGTCGCCAGAAACGGCTGCGGGCGAGACTTTGCCCCGCACGCTCCAAGCCTTCTGGAACCGTGCCATCTCACGAATGAAACGGTGATGCTGGTGCTCTACGCCGACCGGCTCATAGCCGATCATCTGCACGAAACAACGTTTGCGCACGAGCGCCGGCGGCATGGAGCCACCCCCTGTGGTCGGTTTATTAGGGAATACGACGCCGCGAATCAAGCGAAGCGACAGGTAGGAACGGGATGAACAAGTTCCGATAACCTGCCGACCGCGGGAGGTAATCGGCACTTCCGGCCGCTGAGCCGCAAGCGCATTTTCCCGGCGGAAGCCGCCGTTGAACTTGGCGTCGTCCTTGGCTATACGGGGCGTTCACGACCTGAGGGGCCCATTACGGCCTGGGCTTGTTCGCGTCGTCTTCGCGCCGCCGCCATTCGTGCTGCCCGAAAATGAGCGTGCCTGATGTCCGTTACATTCGATAAAGTGGCTGAGATCATTGCGGAAACCTGCGATATTCCGCGTGAGAACATCAAGCCGGAAAGTCACGCAATCAACGATCTCGAGATCGATAGTCTCGACTTCCTCGACGTTGCTTTCGCCATCGACAAGGCGTTCGGCATCAAGCTTCCGCTCGAGCAATGGACCCAGGAAGTCAATGACGGCAAGGCCACGACGGATCAGTACTTCGTCCTCAAGAACCTGAGCGAGCGGATCGACGAACTGATTGCAGCCAAAGGCGCCCGAGGCGCCGCGCATGCGTCTTGAATATTTTCAGATGATCGACCGATTCGTTGCGGTCGACCTCGACCAGCGCACAGTGCGATCCGAGTGCACCGTGCCGAGCAAAAGCACGGTCTTCGAGGGCCACTTTCCCGGCTATCCGCTGATGCCGGGCGTGCTTTTGATCGAATGCATGGCGCAGACGACGGGTTGGCTGGTCAGCGCCCTCACCGGCTTCACCGGCTTGCCGGCGCTGGCCGGAGTCAAGGAAGGCAAGATCCGCGCTGCCGTATTTCCCGGCGATGCGCTCGAATTCGAAGGCAAGGTTGTGCACGAAGGCTCCGGCTTTGCCGTTGGCGAAGCCAGGGGATGGCGCAAGGGCGCGGCGGTTTGCGATGCCACGCTCACCTACCGCATCGTCCCCTATCCGGGCCCGCATTTACGCGATTCGCTTCGGGAATGGGCGCAACGGCTCAATTTTCCTCTCAAGGAGTCCATCACGTGACCGAACGCGGCGAGGTGTTGATCACCGGCGTCGGTCTTCTCACGTGTCTGGGCGAGGGGCTCGATGCGTCCTGGAGTGGCCTCGAAAAGGACGGCCCGCCCCGTTATGACGACAAGAGCTTTGCGCCATATATCGTGCATCCAGTCGGACCGATCAGCTTTGACAAGCAGATTCCGAAAAAAGGCGACCAACGGCAAATGGAGGCCTGGCAGCGTTTCGGGGTCTACGCCGCCGGGCTGGCCCTAGCCGATGCCGGCGTCGCCGGCAACGCCGATCTCCTCGACCGTACTGACATGATCGTGGCTGCCGGCGGCGGCGAGCGTGATATCGACGTCGACACGGCGATCATCTCCGGCGCGCGCGCAGCGGAAAACCCCGGCGCCTTTCTCAACGAACGCCTGATGAGCGATCTGCGCCCAACCCTGTTTCTGGCCCAGCTTCCCAACCTCCTTGCCGGCAACATTTCGATCGTGCACGGCGTCGTCGGCTCCTCGCGCACGTTTCTGGGGGAAGAGGCAGCGGGCATCGATGCGGTGCGCGTCGCGCAGGCGCGCATCGCCGCCGGGCAGAGCGAGTTGACGTTGGTGGGCGGCGCTTTCAGCGCGCGCTGGGATGTCCTGCTCGCCTTCGCGCGAGGCGGTCTGCTGGCGACAGGCACGTTAGCCCCGGTTTGGAATCGCGGCCCGCGGGGAAGCGTTGCGCTCGCGAGCATGGGGGCGTTCCTGATGCTGGAAAGCCGTGATCACGCCCAAGCGCGCGGCGCCCGCGCACGGGCGCGGATCGTCTCGATTTGCTCCGACCGCAGCCGGCGGCAACCGGGAGAGATCGAAATGACGCTGCGCCGCCAATGGCAGACGATTGCGGATAAAGTAGACCACGCCCATGCCGCGGTCATTTCCGGCGCCTGCGGGCTCGAACCGGCGACGGCGGCAGAACTCGCGGTGCTGAGGGACATCGGACTTCCCGTGCGCAATACCGGCTCTTATATCGGGCACGGGATTGAGGCCCAGTTCATGGCCAACCTGGGGATCGCCTGCGCAGTGCTCAAACATGGCAAGCTGTTTCCGCCGACGGGAAGCGGTGACACGGGCGCAACTCCGCCTGCGCTGTCGCAGATCGTTGTCACCGGCGTCGGCAATTGGCGCGGCGAAGGGTTGGCGTTGGTCGAACGGGGCGATTGAGGGAGAACACGATGGCCGCGGCAAGTCGCGACAAGGCCGGTCGTCCCATCGTCGCCGTGACCGGGATGGGCATGGTGACTTCGCTCGGCGTCGGCACGTCAGACAACTGGGCGAAACTGACCGGCAGCGTCTCCGGCATCAAACGCATCTCGCGCTTTCCGATCGAGGGCCTGCGCACCACGATCGCAGGAACCGCCGATGATGTTTACCGGGACCACATGTCCCCGGCGCAACTCTCCGAGCGCATGGGGCTCATCGCCGGCGAAGAAGCGATTGCGCAATCGGGTATCGGCGCCAAGAGGCGTTTCCCCGGGCCGCTCTATCTTGCGCCGCCGCCGCTCGAAGTCGAGTGGGCCGACCGCCTGAAAATGGCGGAAATGGCCGGCACCGACGGCGACACCGGATACCCTGATCTCGTGCGCGTCGCCGGCGACTTCGGCGCCGTTCACGGACCATTCAAGTTCGATATCATTGGCGACCGTCTCGCCGAGCATTTCGGCACCGCAGGCTCGCCGGTCTCGCTGACCACCGCCTGCGCATCCGGCGCCAGCGCCATCCAACTCGGCGTGGAAGCCATACGGCGCGGCGAGTGCGAAGCCGCGCTTGCGATCGGCGCCGACGGCTCGCTGACGCCGGAATCGCTGATCCGCTTCTCGCTGCTCTCCGCATTGTCGACGCAGAACGACCCGCCGGAACGGGCCTCAAAGCCGTTCTCGAAAAACCGCGACGGCTTCGTGCTTGCCGAAGGCGCCGCCGCGCTTGTCCTCGAAAGTCTCGATCACGCGCGCGCACGCGGCGCCCGCGTCATCGGCGTCATCGAAGGTTGCGGGGAAAAATCCGACTCGTTCCATCGCACCCGGTCGAGTCCCGACGGCAAGCCGATCATCGCCTGCATGCGCAACGCACTCATCGATGCCGGTGTGGGTCCCGAACAGGTCGACTACATCAACGCTCACGGCACCTCGACTCCCGAGAACGACAAGATGGAATACCTCGGCGTGTCGGCGGTTTTCGGCGAGCACATCCGCGGCATCCCAATCTCGTCGAACAAATCGATGATCGGTCACGCCTTGACCGCCGCGGGCGCGGTGGAGGCGGCATTCACGCTGCTCACGCTCGAGCACCAGCGCATCCCGCCGACCATCAATCACCAGATTCCCGACCCCACCATCGTGCTTGACGTAGTGCCCAACGTCGCGCGAGACGCGAATGTGCGTCGCGCCATATCCAATTCCTTCGGCTTCGGCGGCCAGAATGTCTGTCTGGTGATGACGCGGGAGCCGGCGTGACCCGCGTCGCGGCGACCGCCGTTGGCGGCGCTCCCACCGTTGCCGCATTCCCCACAGGCGTGGGGGAAGAGAGAGGATGGCGAATGCGCGCGCTCACCCTCGTGGCGGACCGCAAGATCGAGCTGCGCGATGTCGCCGCCCCGCCTCGGCCGGCACCCGGCGAGGTACAGATCGGCATCAGGGCCGTCGGGCTCAACCATCTCGATGTGTGGGGCTGGCGCGGCATGGCCTTCGCCAAACGCAAGCTGCCGCTCGTGGTCGGTGTCGAGGCGGCGGGCGAAGTCGTTGCCATCGGCCCTCCTTCCCGCGCTTCCCAACCCGCAACGGGTAGCGCAGGAATCAAGATCGGCGACCGCGTCGTCGCCTATGGCGCGCTGACCTGCGACAACTGCAAAGCCTGCCGCGAGGGCCGCGACAATCTCTGCGAGAACGTCGGCGGCATCATGGGCTTTCATGTCGACGGTTTTGCCCGTGATCGCCTCAATATGCCGGCACGGCTGGTGATTCCCGTTCCGGCCGGCGTGAGCTTGCGCGACGCGGCCTGCGCGCCCGTCGCTTTCGCCACCGTGCAGCACATGTTGTTCGACAATGCCAAACTCGAGCCTGGCGAGACGATTCTGGTTCAAGCCGGCGGCTCCGGGATCGGCAGCGCGGCCATCAAAATGGCGAAGGCGATCGGCTGCACCGTCATCACGACCGTTGGCGACGACGACAAGGCGGCCAAGGTCAAGGCCCTCGGTGCCGACCACGTCATCAATTACCGCACCGAGCGCTTTGAAGGCGTCGTGCGCAAGCTCACGGGGAAACGCGGCGTCGATGTCGCCTTCGAGCATGTCGGGCCGGAAACGTTCAACGGCTCTCTCCTCTGCCTCAAGCGCGGCGGCCGGCTCGTCACCTGCGGCTCAACGTCGGGGCAGTCGACCACGATCAACCTGTTTCAGCTCTACTTGCAGCAATACCGCATCTTCGGCTCGTTCGGCGCCTCGCTCCGCAACGTGCGCGAAAGCCTCGCCAAGATGGCGACCGGCATCACCCCGGTGATCGACACGGAGGTTTCGCTTGCAGAGTTCGAGCGTGGCCTAGCGCGGCTCGAAAGCCGGCAGGTGTTTGGCAAGATCATCGTCACGTTCCAATGACCGCACGGCGGTTCAAGGTCGTCTCTGATGCCGTAATCGGCGCCAGCGCCGTCGGAGCGCTGCAGGCGCTCAAAGTCGCCGACCGCCGCCGGGCGGCGGATTTCGTCGGCGCGATGATGCGCAAGATCGGTCCCTTGCTCAAGGAACACCGCGTCGGCCGCGACAATCTGCGCGCCGCCTTTGCCGACAAATCCGACGCCGAGATCGAAACCATCCTCGGCGGGGTGTGGGACAATCTCGGCCGCATCGCGGTCGAGTTCGCGCACCTCGACGAATTGCGGGTCGCCGGCCTCGGCCCGCCGACGGCGGACGACGTCGTCTATTCGCCGCAAGTCAAGGAGCGCGCAGCGCGCATCCTCAAGAGCGGCAAGGCGATCATTGGCTTCGCCGCCCACCTCGCCAATTGGGAACTCCCCGCGGTCTGCACGAAACTCATCGGCAGCAAATCGGCGGTGCTGTACCGGCGGCCGAATATCCATGCGGTCGGCGATCTCGTGGCCAGGCTGCGCGCACCGCTGATGGGCGAACTTGTTGCAACGGGCCTCGACGCGCCCGTGCGCTTGGCGCGTTTGCTGCAAGACGGCGTCCATGTCGGCATGCTGGTCGACCAGTTCTTTGTCAAAGGCGTTGAGGTGACCTTCTTTGGCCGGCCGTGCCGAACCAACCCGCTCGCCGCGCTCCTCGCCCGCCAGACCGAATGCCCGATCCACGGCTTGCGTGTCGTGCGGCTTGCCGACCGCAACAGCTTCTCGGTCGAAATCACCGAGGCAATCATGCCCGCGCGCGACGCCGATGGCCGCATCGACGTTAAGGGCACGATGCAACGAATCACTTCGGTCGTCGAGGGCTGGGTCCGCGAGCATCCGGAGCAGTGGCTTTGGTTGCATCGGCGCTGGCGGCCGGACGATCGCCGGTTTAGCGCGCTTTCTCGCGGCCGTGCCCAATGATAGGATCGGCGTCGCCCGCGGGCTGAGGCGAAGTCATCATTGACCAATCTCGTTTCGCACCCCCCAGCCACCGTGAAGCAGAGCGAAGGCAGACCGCCGGCCGCGCGGGAGAACCCGATGAGCAAGCTGCTGCGCGAATTCGCGCCAGCCATCTGGACCGGCGAAGGTCCGAAATTGTCGTTCTATGGTTTCGCCTACTCCACGCGCATGGTGCTGATCAGACTGTCGGACGCAAGTCTGTTCGTCTGGTCGCCGATCGCGCTCTCGGCCGGCGCTCAAGCGCGAAGTCGACGCGCTGGGACCGGTGCGCTTTCTTGTTTCGCCCAACCGTCTACATCATCTGTTTCTTGCCGAATGGAAGTCGGCCTATCCGCGGGCGCGCCTCTGCGCTTCGCCCGGCTTACGCAGGAAACGCCGTGACCTCGCCTTCGACGCTGAGCTTGGCGAGGTGCCCGCGCCGGAATGGGCGGCCGACATCGATCAGGTTCTCGTGCGCGGCAGTCCGTTAACCGAAGTGGAATTCTTTCACCGTGCGAGCCGCACAGTGATCTTCGGCGACCTTATTCAAAATTTTCCGCGCGGTTGGTTTACGGGGTGGCGCGGCGTTTACGCCCATTTCGACGGCATCTGCGCGCCAAACCCCGGGACGCCGCGCGAATGGCGGGCGATGTTCCTCAATCGCCGCGCGGCCCGTGCCGCCTTGCAACGCATCCTGGCCTGGTCGATAGAACGCGTGTTGATCGCCCATGGCGAACCGGCAATGACCGACGGCGCACTGTTTGTGCGCAATGCTTTCGCTTGGTTGTTGACGTGAAATCGTCTTCGCAATGCGCCTTAACGCGGGATGATTTCAGCTCGAACCACGCGAAATCGTCATTGCGAGCCAACGGATCCTGTGTCAGGGCATCATGCAGCCTCGTCGATGGGTTAAGTTGGACCCAGAATCCAAGCTTGGTGAGCTGTGCGACGAGGCACTTGGCCTTGAGTTCGGGTGGGCGCCGGTCGAAGTAGTTGATCCCCATCGTGGTGTTCGGTGTCGTTCTTGAGGATGTGATAAACGGTGGTATGGATCGAGACGGCGACGGCACAGATGGCTTTCTGTGGGTCGCCGCGACTTTGCTGCCGGAAGAACTGGGCTTTGTGCAGTAGCTGTCTTTCTTGCGATTGGCCGCCCAGGCGCTTTGCACCAGCGCTGTTTGCTTGTTTTTGCTAGTATTTTCCGACATACGGGGCTTTCATGCCGCGTGAGGACTGCCATTGTGCCTCTTAAGCCGGCTGAGGTCACGATGGATCCCAGGACTCTGTCGTCGGAATCCGGACGGAGAAATGATGCGTTCGCTCGATGAATTCGCGTGCGGAAAGCTCGGCGTGATCGGCCGTGCACCGCGACGCCGTAGACCCGTGACGATGCCGGGCTGCGCATTGCCTTCACGGCACAGCATTCGGATGCCAAAGTTGAGCGGCTTGCCGGAATCGTGCGAAGCCGCGTGTTGAGGCGTTAGGACGTTGGGTCGTGACCGCGATCTTCATCACCGGCACCGGGACTGACGTCGGCAAGACTTTCGTCGCCGTCTCGCTCATCCGTCACTTGCGGCACCTGGGTCATCATGTCGATGCCATCAAGCCGGTCGTGAGCGGATTCGATCCGGCGCAAGCTGCGGCGAGCGATCCGGGCCTGCTGCTCGCGGCTTTGGGCCTGCCCTTTTCCCCGGAGCAGATCGATCGCATTTCACCCTGGCGCTTTCGCACGGCCGTTTCGCCTGACCTCGCGGCGCGGCGCGAAGGCCGCCGCATCGACGTCGAGCGGGTGATCGCGTTCTGCCAAAATGCCATCAAGCAACACCGCGGCATCCTGCTGATCGAAGGCATCGGTGGCATCATGGTGCCGCTGGACGAGCACCGGACGATCCTCGACGTGATGATGGCGCTGCAGCTGCCGCTCCTTCTTATTTCCGGCAGTTATCTCGGCAGCATCAGTCATACGCTCACCGCGCTTGACTCGCTGTTTCGGCGCGACATGAACCTTCTCGCCACCATCGTCAGCGAGACACCGGGCAGCGACGCGCCCCTCGACGACGTGATTGCCACGATCGGCCGCTTCACTGAGCCGGTCATCGGGTTGCCGCGCCAGCGCGGCCAAGGCGGCGAGCCAGGCGCTCGGTCACCCTTCGCCCGCCTTTTTGGTTCGCGGCCGGCACCTGGCGGACCGCAGCGTTCCTCGTGAGCGGCAAAGCCTCAGCGGAAAAAGTGGAGCTGCACCATGGTCTCCATCGTGGCTTCGAGATTGAATAGGGCGTGCAGCAGGAAGGTCAGCAGGGTCGATGCGCTGCGCCAGCGCATCCAGCCGAGAAACAGGCCGACGATGAAGATTTGCAGAACGCCGGTCCAGTCGTATTGAACGTGCAGCGCCGCCCATAGCGCCGAGATGGCGACGATTGCCGGCCAGGCGGCGCGCTCCGAACGGATCCAGCCGCGGAACAGAAATCCACGGAATACGATCTCCTCGCCTGCCGGCGCGACGACAATGGCCGCGACCAGCATGCCTGCGAGCCATCCCTGCGCCGCGGCCGTTGTGAATGATTGCAGCTCAAATGGAGGAACCAGCGCTTGGCCGCTGAAATAGAGGATGGCGTCGCCGACGGCGATGAGGCCGAAGAGCGCAATCACCCCGATCGCCAGCCAACGCCGCCGCGGCCAGGTCAGCGCCAGGTAGGCGAAAAGATCGCTTCGCGCCAGCCGCACCGCGAGCGCGGTCACCGCGATCATCATCGGGTTGGCGACCAGCACGGTGAAGGTGACGAGGACGCCGTCGTAGGGGCTCGCCATCACCGCGTTCAGCGAGGTCGCGCGCCACCAGACATATATCGCGGCACCGGCGATTTGGCCGACGAGAAAGGCGAGAACCGCCCAGCCAAGCGTCGTCCAATAGCCCCAAATCTTCATGGCCGCGATCTTTATGGCCTCAATCTTGATAGCCCAGGCTCTCGTGGCCCACGACGCTTAGAGCAAATCACGGTCAAATTGAACCGTCATTGCAAGCCAACGGGTACCGGGCCGATGGTCACGACCCGGCCCTTCGGCATCCTCGCCTCCTTGCGTTAAGGCGGCGGGAATGTAAATGACTTATCGATCAGGACACTGGCGATCGTTCGCCTTGCGCGGGCGCGTGGGGCTGGAATTGCGCTGCACCAAACTGTCCGGTATCAACCCGAATGCTTTACCGGTTCGATGAGACCTTCCGCAGCCTGGTGGTCCGGCGCTGCGCGGCGTTCACGCGCGCGCCTGCAATCGATAACACGCGCGGCCTCAAACCGGCCGCCGTCGCAGTCACGCTCGTGGAGAGCGAGAACAGATCGGGCGAGGCGGCTTTCGTGTTAACGAGGCGCAGCCGCAACTTGCGCAGTCATAGAGGTCAATACGCGCTGCCGGGCGGGCGCTGCGAGGAAGGCGAGACAGCTGTTGCGGCAGGGCTGCGCGAGGTTCAGGAGGAGCTCGGGCTCTGCCTCAGCGCCGACGACATGCTCGGCATACTCGATGACTATCCGACACGCTGCGGCTACCTGATTACGCCGGTGGTGTTCTGGGCGGCGCAAACGCAGCGGCTCGTTCCCAATCCCCAAGAGGTCGTCTCATTATATCGCATTCCGCTCGCCGAGATCGCGCGCGCCGACGCCATCGACTTCACCATTATTCCAGAAAGCGACCGGCGGATCATTCGCATCCGCATGAATGGTTCGCTGGTGCATGCGCCGACGGCGGCCATGATTTATCAATTTCACGAAGTGCTGGCTGGCCGCAATACCCGCGTTGCGGACCTGGAGCAGCCCGTCTTCGCCTGGCGTTAAGTGGTGCCCAAGTGTCTAACGCTCGTTTCGTTCGGACGACTTTTTGGGAGTTCGCCTTCGGCTTTGGTCCACATGAAGGATTTTTGGATCGGCATTGTGATTGTCCAGACATTCCATGATGGCGCTGTTGAGTTCAGCGAAGCATTTGAAGACGCCGCGGCGGATGCGATTGCGGGTGATTTCGGCGAAGAAGCGCTCAACCATGCTGAGCCAGGACGCTCCCGGAAAAATCGGGGAAGTGGCAGCATTTGTTAGGATCTCGACACGCGCTGTCACTTGCGCGTGGAGGCTCGCCGCGTCCGCTTTTGGCCGCGCGTTGCGAATGCGCGGGGCTCACGAGAGCCTTGTGGTTGCGAAGCTTGTATGAATTCGATCAAACGACGCTGCATTTCCGATAGCAGCTTGCCACGCCTGTGGACGAGGAATAATGGCACGCTTAGATTTAAACCCGGCGTCGAGATACAACGAAGCGCACCACGATCAAGATCAGCGCGTACGGCCGATTCCTCGATAAACGAGACGCCGGCGCCCATCGCGACCGCGCGCTTGATCGCCTCGGGATGACCCAATTCAATCCCGACATCGCGATGAATGATGCCGTGGAGTTGCAGCAATTCATCTTCGAATTCGCGCCGCACCAGGCCTCTCGGGGCGCAGACGTAAGGAAGAGTCGATAGGGTCTTAACGTCGGCCATTGTGACAGTCGGCATAAAGTCGTTCGCTGCTACGAGGAGCAAGTGATCTTCCCATAATCCTTCGACAAGCAGATCGTCGAGCTCCTGCCTTGGATCAAGCGTGAGCATTCCGAAATCACAAACGCCGGTTCGTACCGCCTCTGTCGCACCCGGCGTACTGAATATTTTCGTGGTTATGCGGCTGTTGGGAAAGAGCGCGCGAAAGGCAACAACCAGATCGGTTAGCAAGTATGTACCGAACGTCATCGATCCGGCTATCACTGCTTGTCCAGCGGTGCCGTCCGTCAGTCCAGCAATCTCGCGACGCATCTCAAGGCTGCGCGTCAATATTTCCGTCGCCCAACGGTGAACACGTTCGCCGGCTTCGGTCAGGATGATGTTGCGCCCGTTCCTGGCGACGAGCTTGGTGTTGAGCTTCTCCTCGAGATCCCTCAAGTGCGCGGTTACCGCAGGCTGAGCGATTCCAAGGCTCTCTGCAGCGCGCGTCACATTCGACAACTCTGCGACCCTGCAAAAAACGTCGAGCTTGAACAGGGTAATGTGCGGGCCGAATATTCGCTCGCGACGATTGGCGGAAAGGTGCATTGACCGAAACCTGCGCGGGTCGGCGCCGTCATTGGCGGCCAGCCGGGAAGACCACAACAATAAGCAATTTATTATCGGTTCGCTACCAATTCATATTGGATCGGCAGTTCCAACACCGATAGGGTTTTCATTCAACCAAGCGCGGCCAGTTCGCGCACTGCCGAAGGCGATGTGGGGGCGCGCGGTATAGCGAGAAACAGGGAGGAGCTTCATCACGCGGGCCGGCGCCCGCGGTAAGCCAAGGCATCGCGTGCCCATGCTGCAGCTCCAGCGCGAATCTAGTTGCAGGCCGGTCTTCGACTGGAGCGAACCTGCTGTGGCCAATGCGGAATGCCACTCAAAAGCGGGAGTCCGTAAGAGGCGCAAGGAGTCGGCATCGCTGTCAACGAGCTTCGCCGAAATGGGAGATGATTGGAATGACCCTGCGAGGCAAGGCTTTTGTCGTCACCGGCGGAGGACAAGGCATTGGACGCCGCACTGCTTTGACGCTCGCCAAACGGGGAGCGGCAGTTGTCGTCGTCGACGTCAACGGCGAGCGCGGTGGAAACGTCTGCCGTGAGATTACCGACGGTGGTGGGCGCGGCCTATATGTGGATGGCAATGTTGCAGTAGCCGATGATTGCCGGCGCGCGGTTGCCCAAGCGGTGATGGCTTTTGGCGCTCTCCATGGCGTCGTCAACAACGCCTCGATCTTTTCCACGATCAAGATGAAACCGTTCTGGGAAATTGACGATGCCGAGTGGGATGCGCTGATGGCGGTCAACCTCAAGGGAGTCTGGCAGATGGCCAAAGCGGCCCTGCCTGCTCTGCTCAAGGCGCCGACGGCAAGCGTCGTCAACATATCTTCGAGCACAATGTTGTTCGGCCGGCCCAACTACGCCCATTACGTCTCCTCTAAGGCCGGAGTCGTCGGGCTCAGCAGGGCCCTCGCACGCGAGCTCGGCGCCAAGAATATACGCGTAAACTCGATCTTGCCGGGCCCGATCTTCACCGAAATCCCGCGCGAGACGGTGACCGAGGAGCAGAAGCGAGTATTGATCGCAAATCAATGTCTGCACCGACCCGGAGCACCTGAAGACATCGCCAATATGGTCGCATTTCTGCTCAGCGACGACAGCAGTTTTATCACGGGCCAGTCATTCAATGTCGATGGCGGCTACGTCATGCATTGAGAAATGTGAGTTTGTGTAATGGCTGCGATGGCGACAAAAGCCTGCCACATGTTGATCGGCGGCGAACTGGTCGAAAGCGAAAGCGGCGCCTGGGACGAGTCGCTTAACCCTGCCAATGAAGAAGTCATCGGCAGGACGCCAGCGGGTACCGCGGCCGATGTCGATAAGGCCGCGCGAGCCGCCGAACGGGCATGGCCGGCCTGGGCGGCCATGGGAGTGATCGGCCGTGCCGAGATCTTGCGCACGTTCGGTGCGCGCCTGCTGGAACGAGCCGACGAGCTGCTGAGTGTCGAGGTGATGGATACCGGCAACACGATCGGACCCATGCGCGGCGACGTTCGAATGGCTGTGGATAGTCTCAACTATTATGCAGGGCTCGGTTACGAGCTGAAGGGTCAGACCATTCCGTCAACACCCGGCAATCTGCACCTGACGGTTCGCGAACCCTACGGCATCGTCGTCCGAATTGTTCCATTCAACCATCCCGTGATGTTTGCAACCGCGCGCACGGCGGCCGCCCTGACGGCCGGCAACGCGGCGATCATCAAGCCCCCCGAGACCAGTCCGCTGTCGGCAATGGTTCTGGCGCAGATTGCGCGCGATGTTTTTCCGCCCGGCGTTTTCAATATCGTAACCGGCAGTGGCGCTACCGCCGGCGACGCCCTCGTGCGCCATCCGATGGTCAAGCGCATCGCCTTTATCGGTTCGACGGCCACCGGCCGCGCGATACAGATGGCGGCTGCGGAGAGTGCGGTAAAACATGTGAGTCTGGAGCTGGGCGGGAAAAATCCGATGATCGTCTTTCCCGACGCGGATCCCGACGCGGTCGCAAAGGCCGCCGTGGCCGGAATGAATTTCAGTTGGCAAGGCCAGTCGTGCGGCTCGACCAGCCGGCTGCTGTTGCACGATTCACTCCATGACCAAGTTCTCGAGCGGGTGGTCGATCTCGTCTCGTCGCTCCGCGTCGGAGACCCATTGGACGAGGACAGCCAGATGGGGCCGATCAACTCCGCACGTCAATTGGCCAAGGTCGAACATTACGTCCGCATCGGCGAAGCCGAAGGCGCGCGTCTTCTCACCGGCGGCCGGCGGCCGCAGGGAAGCATGTTTGCACGCGGCTATTGGATTCGGCCCGCCGTATTTGGCGGCGTGACTTCGAACATGCGCATTGCCAAAGAGGAAATATTCGGCCCGGTCCTCTCCGTGCTGCGCTGGTCGACTGTCGATGAAGCGATCGCGATGGCCAATACGGTCGATTATGGACTGACGGCGGCGATCTGGACCAACGATATCGACACCGCATTCTCGACGGCGCGGCGCGTGCGCGCCGGGCACCAATGGATCAACGGCTATGGCGCCCATTACATGGCGGTCCCCTTCGGCGGTGTGAAGGCCAGCGGCATTGGCCGCGAGGAAGCGCTGGAGGAAATGCTCGATTACACGGAGATCAAAACCATCAACGTGATCTTGAGAGGGCCGCGCGCAACCGGAGCCCGAGGCGAACCGAAAGCCGATCTGACAGGCAGCAGGTAGACGGAAAATCCAAATCGAATGAGCCAGAAGGAGAATTCGCGTCGTTCGGCTACGGTTTTTCATGCATCTGGAGGGTCAACAACGCGAGTGCGGCTACTGAGAGCACCAATGAGCTGCAACATCAACAGGAGGAAACAATGACCAAGATACTGAGTTTCGTTCGATTGCTGGCCGCTGTGCTGGCCTTGCTGATGGTCGGTCAGATTTGCGAGGTCTCTGCTGCTCAGCAGAAGCGGGTCGCGCTGCTGGTGGGTCCGACGCAGGACCGCTTCATCGGCACCTGGGCCAAGACATATTCCGATGCGGCCGCGGCCAAAGGATTGGCGGTCACCGTATTTTCCAGCCCTTGGGATCCGGCCCTGCAGTCGCAACAGATCGACGAAGCAGTGGCACAAAAATACGACGTGTTGGTGGTTCAAACGCTGAGCCAGAAAGCCGTCATCCCCGCGCTGATACGCGCAAAAAACGCACATATTCCCGTCATCACGGTCATCGCCCAGTTTCCCAAGAATGAGGCGCAGAGCCTGTACGTAACCTATGTCGGCGAAGACTCCAGGACGCTTGGGCGGCTCGCTGGTGAGGCGCTGGGGCAGGCCCTCGCCAAGGCCGGCCGCCCCAACGCTAAGGTTGCCGCGCTGGTCGGCACCCTCTCCGAGGGAACCGGCTCGCTGCGTCTCGAAGGCTTTAAAGCTGCCGTCGCCAAATACCCAGGGCTCAAGATTGTCGTTATCCAGGACGTGCAGTGGAATCCGACCAAAGCCGAACAGGCATTCGGGCAAATTCTCGCGCGCTTTGGCGGCACGCAAGGGCTGGATGCCGTTTACGGGATGAACGATACAGTCGCCAACGGAGCCGTCCAGGCTGCCGAGTCGGCGGGCGTGAAGCTAGGTCTCGCGAAGGGTTCCTTAGTCGTGGTCGGCGGCAATTGCATGGATCCGGGCGTCAAGAACATCGAGAGCGGCAAGCAGGCGGCGACCGTGCTCATGCTGCCGCAAGTGTCGGCGAAGAACGCCGCCGACGCGACGGTCGAAGTCCTCGCCGGCAAGCAGGTCCCGCGGGCGATCTACGAGAAGCACCAAATCATCACCAAGCAGAACGTGGCGGAGTTCGCCAAGCGGTGCTCATATTGAAGCCGCGGTGAGTGAAGTCGTGACCTCGGCGGGCCTGGCCATGCACGCCGTGCCGGAAAATCAACGGACGGAGAGCGCGGCTTGCGCCGGGCTCTCAGCCTCCTTTTTCCCTGGCAGTCCGATTCTTTCGGTGCGCGACTTGTCCAAGAGTTTCGGAGCGGTCAATGCGCTTAAGCATTTGAACGCGGATTTCTACTCCGGAGAGATCCAGGCCATTTGCGGTGAGAACGGTGCCGGCAAAAGTACGCTGGTCAAGATACTCGCCGGCGTCGATCGGCCCGATACGGGGACGACCTGTTTTGACGGCAAGGTTTGCACGCTGTCCTCATCAAAGGAAGCGCAGCGCCTTGGCATTGCCATGGTGGCGCAGGAGCTGAGCGTCTGCCCTGACCTATCGGTGTTGGACAACATTTGGCTCGGTTCGATGGACGTTCCATTCCTCCCGCGGCGCAAGGATCTACGCCGCCGCGCCGCCGAAGCGCTTAGCCTGCTCGGCGCGGAGCATATTGCTCTGAATGCGACGGTCGGACAGTTGACGATCGGGGAGCGTCAGCTTGTTGAAATTGCGCGCATGCTGACGAGAAATGCGCGCGTTTTCATACTTGACGAGCCCACCGCCACGCTATCGGACAACGAGATCGACAGGATCTTCGTGGCGCTTGCACGCATCAAACGCCAAGGACGCTCGGTCATCTACATTACGCACCGTCTGGCCGAGGTGTTCAGGATCTGTGACTCGGTCACTGTATTGCGCAATGGCGAGATGGTAGGGGTGTCGAGGACAGCCGATATCGATCGCAAGAAATTGATAGAAATGATGCTGGGGCGTCCATTCATCGAGATGTATCCCGAGCACGGCTACACAGAAGGAGAGCCCATTCTTCGGATTGATGGACTTTGCGTTCCCGGCGCCGTCAGGGATTTCAGCGCCGTCGTTCCGCGAGGTGACATTGTGTGCATCGCCGGACAGGTCGGTTCGGGAGCGGAAAGTGTGGTCAGGACAGTTGCCGGCTTGGTCTACAACGCGACTGGATCGGTGCGCGTGAACGGCAATCCGATGCGACTCGGCTCGGCGGAAGAAGCCTGCCAGCACAATATCCACTTCGTTTCCGGCGACAGGGCCGAGGAAGGCATTTTTAGCAGTCTCAGCGTCACCGATAACCTGGTCGCCACCCGGCTTCGCGCGTTGTCCCGATTTGGCTTTCTCAATCCGAAATCGCTGCAGGCAGAGGCGCTCAGATTGGCGGGGTGGGCTGGCGTCGATCAGCGGCGATTGCGGGCGCGGGCCGATGATCTGAGCGGGGGCAATCAGCAGAAGCTGGCGTTCGGCCGCTGTTTGGGCGGAACGCAGGCCGGCGTGCTCGTCTTGATCGAGCCGACGCGGGGCATCGATATCGGAGCGCGCGCCGAAATCTATCAGCTGATGCGCGGACTATGCGCCGAGGGCTACGGCTTGCTCGTGGCATCGACCGACCTGGAGGAAGTGATCGGCCTGGCGGACGCCATCATCACTATGTATCGCTCTCGGCAAGTGGGCAGCTACCGCGGCAAGGCGATCAACATGCAGGATATCATGGCCGACATCACCCATCCGCTCAAATAGGGACAGTCTTGCTGATGAACTCCATCGGGGGACAGGCGTCCGAACAACCGGCGAGTGTGGTTTCGCGGCTTTGGTCGATCCGCCTTGACAAAGCCTCGTTAATTCAAGGCATCGCCGCGGTCGCTGTGGTGATATTTGCCGTTTCCACGCCCGGGTTTCTTTCTGCGACGAGCATTCGCTCGTTGCTGACGACGGTATCCTTCGTCGGTTGCGTCGCGGTCGGCATGACGTTCATCACGTTGAGCGGCAACATCATGTCGTTCAGCATCGGGGCGTCGATGTCG
Organism: Pseudomonadota bacterium; assembly: GCA_021811945.1. GTDB lineage: Bacteria > Pseudomonadota > Alphaproteobacteria > Rhizobiales > Xanthobacteraceae > BOG-931. The sequence continues at coordinate 34,503 of JAKAPE010000005.1, forward strand.
GCGACAACTATCGTGTTCATGGTAAGCGTCGTGCTGGGACTCGTCCCGGCCCTGATTCTTGCTTTTTTGTTCTGTGCCGCCCTTAACGGCATTCAGGGCTGGTTGATCGGCGTTTTCCGGGCAAATCCGCTTATCATCAGCATGGCCGCGTATTCGATGATTATCGGCAGCGCGATCTACATCACCGGCGGACGCGGTGTCTACCCGCTGACTAACAAGGCCAATATCCTGACGGCCAATATTGGGCCCCTCCCCGGACCGCTGGCCGCGTTCCTGTTCGTCGCGATCGTCGGTCAATTGATCCTTTCCTTCACGCGCTTCGGCCGGAACATTTATCTCGTGGGAGCCAATCCGCGTGCGGCCAAGGCTTCAGGTCTAGAGCCGTGGCGCACCGTCTTGTGGGCATATGTGGCGGCTGGTTTGTGTACAGCCGTCTCCGCCGTGCTGGTCGCAGCCCGTTACCGCTCGGGCGACATGGAGCACGGCATCGGTTACGAATATCACGCCATCAGTGCCGTCCTCGTCGGAGGGACTGCAATCCAGGGCGGCGCGGGATCGGTGATCCGCACTTTAGTCGGCACTGTCTTCATCGCGTTGATGCAAGGACTGCTGATCCTGCGTGGCTTTGGAATCGAGATGCAGTATTTGCTGATCGGATTGATCGTCCTGGCCGCCGTCATGCTGCAGTGGAAGGGCCGGACATGACTGGATATTTGCGCGCGTTCTTCGCAAACCGTACCGCTCGACCCTTCGCGGTACTCGTGCTGATCGTGATCGTTCTCGGTATCGGCGATGACGGTCATGGCCGCGTCCTGACCACGAGCACCGCCTATGATGTCTTGCAACAATTCGCCACCATCGGTCCCGTCGCGCTCGCGCTCGGCCTGTCGATGATGGTGGGAGAGTTCGACCTATCGGTGGGCGGCATCCTCAGTCTCGCGGGCTGCGTCGCGGTGATGGCAGGCTCGGGTAGTCCGGCGGCGGGATTGCTGCTCGCGGTGACCGTGGGTGCGCTCGGCGGGCTCTTGCAAGGCACGATCATGACATGGCTCAATCTGAGCTCGATCGGCGTGACGCTTGGCGGCTTGCTCACTTTCGGCGGGCTTTCGTATTTCCTGACCGGAAATACCACGATCGGCTATGATCGATTGGACGTGGCGTTGGGCGTCAACGCGCCGCTTCTGGGGATTTTCTCGGCACGTTCCCTGACCGCAATCATTCTCTTCCTGGTCGCAACCTTCGTTGTGTCCTGGACGCGTTTTGGCCGCGATCTCCTCGCAGTCGGCAGCGACCGTCGCGCCGCGACCATTGTAGGCATCCGAGTGGATAGGATCCTCATTGCGGTGTTCGTCATTTCGGGCTTGCTCACCGCGATCGGAGGCGGGCTGCTGAGTTACGGCTTGGCGGCGGCCTCGCCGACCGCGCTGGCCGATACGCTGGTCCCAGGTGCTGCAGCCGCCATTCTTGGCGGCGTATCGCTCTCGGGCGGAAAAGGCCGGCCCATCGGCATCGCCGGCGGCGTGCTTGTTCTTTCGATGTTGCATTCCGGCTTGACGGCTATCGGCGTGCCGCCGTTTGCGCACTGGATCGTGACCGCTGCGGTTCTGTTCACGGTGGGGATTCTCGACGGCGAGGAACTGAGTCGTCGCGTCTATTCGTTCCGCCGCGCGGTCGGTCAACGCCCGGACACTCCTCCTCCCAGCGCCTCTTCAATTCTTGTCCGACAGCAGGCCGATCATTAGCGGATCACAGGAGTGGCTAGCACATGCCTTACGTCATCGGAGTCGATACAGGCGGCACGTTTACCGACGGCTTTGTCGCTGATCATTTGGGACGCATCGCTTCGGCAAAATCGCCGTCGACGCCGCCGGAGTTCGCCGTCGGAGCTCTCAACGTCATCGATGAGTTGGCAAAGTCGCTCGGCGTGACGACGAGGAACTTTTTGCACGATACAAGCTATATCGTGCACGGGACCACCTCGACGCTGAACGCGTTGGTCACCGGCGATGTTTGCAAGGTGGGTTTCCTGACCACCAAGGGCCACGCCGACTCCATTTCGATCATGAACGCGGAGGGGCGTTACGCCGGCCTCGATCCCGATCAGATTCAGAACATGTCGCGCACCAACAAGCCGCCACCGCTGGTGCCGAGGGCCTTGGTAGCTGAAATCAACGAGCGCATCGACTACAAGGGAGCGGAGATCGTGCGCCTCGACGAAAACGAAGTGCGGGCCGCGACTCGGCACCTCATGTCGCAAGGAGTGGAAGCGATTGCGGTGTCCTTCCTTTGGTCGTTTCGTAATCCGACGCACGAACTGCGAGCACGGGAGATCATCGCCGAGGAATCTCCGTCGATCTACATTGCGTTGTCGAGCGAAATCAGCCCTCGCATCCGCGAGTTCGCGCGCAGCGCGACGACCATTGTCAACACGCAGATCGCGCCTCGATTGCGCGGCTATCTTATTCCGTTGGAGAACGAGCTGCGCAATCGCGGGTTTGAAGGTGCGCTGTTGGTGATGCAAGGCTCCGGCGGCTGCGTTAAGGCCCGGGAAGCGCCGCGTCACGCCGTGTCCACACTGGGGTCGGTGCTGACCGGCGGCATCGTCGGCTGCACCAATCTGGGCGTTGCCCTCGGACACAAGAACATCATCTCAACCGATATGGGCGGCACCACCTTTCTGGTGGGGCTGGTCGTCGATGGCAAGCCGGTAAGTTCCACCAGCACGGTGATCAATCAATATACGATTTCGACCTCGATGGTCGATGTCCACACGATCGGCGCCGGCGGCGGAGCCATTGCCTGGATCGATCAAGGCGGCAATTTGCGGGTCGGGCCGAAAAGCGCCGGCGCTCGTCCGGGTCCCGCCTGCTACGGGGCGGGCGGCGGGCAACCGACGGTGACCGACGCCGACCTGGCGCTTGGCATCATCAACCCGGATAATTTCCTCGGCGGTCGGATGAAGCTGTCGGTCGAACTCGCGCGCGACGCGTTAGAACGCCATGTTGCTCGACCGCTGGGTATGAAGGTCGACGACGCGGCGGCTGCGGTCTATGCGATCCAGAACGCGCAAACGGCCGACCTCGTACGCAAGGTCGTCGTCAACAGCGGACGCGATCCGCGCGATTTCGTAGTCTTTTCGTTCGGCGGCGCTGGACCCGTTCATTGCGCCAATTATGCCGCGGATTTAGGGGCATCCGGGGTCGTCGTTCCACTCGGCGCGACGGCAGCCGTGTTCTCCGCCTACGGCCTAGCGAGTTCCGACATCGTTCTGACCGTCGAGCGATCCCAGCCTGACAATTTTCCGCCAGAGCCTGCACGGGTCAAGCAGGCCTTTGCCAAGCTCGACGAGGAGCTCAAGGCTCAACTGCAGGAGCAGGCGCTTCCATTTGCGAGCGTCGCATTTGAGCGGGAGGTCGACATGCGCTTTACCATGCAGTTGGCTGAAGTCACGACGCCGGTGGCGCCGGGTCCGATCGACAAGGATGCCGTCGCAAATGTTGGGAAAACGTTTGAGGCGGCTTACGCGAGCCTTTACGGCAAGGACGCGGGCTTTCGCGACGCCGGCATGCAGATAATCACCTACCGGATGCGCGCCCGTGCGCGTCTGCCGATTCATCCGGAACTACCGCACTTCGAGCATGGCGATAGGCGGGTAAAACCGAAAAACATGCGCCGGGCTTTTCTCGATGTCCGACGCGGCTGGCAGGACACGGCGGTCTATGACTATCGCGACCTCGGTCGTGACGATCGGCTCGTTGGTCCGGCGGTAGTGGAAACGCCGACCACAACGGTGGCCTTGCCCGAAGGTTGCACCGCCACGCTCGATCAACTCGGCAATATGGTTATCCGTTATGCGGATGCGATTTAGAAGGAGGCTTTGCAATGCCGCTCATTCACGTTGCTGGTTCTGAGAAATTCGTATTCGAGGAACGTGCGAGCGACGAACTGTGCGCGATTGCATCGAAGTTCGTCCCCCTGCATACGGTCGATGCCGCCGCCGAGCTCGCCATCGATCCCTTGACCTATGAAGTCATCCGCCACCGTTTGTCGGCGATTACCGACGATATGGGCGATGCGTTGAAGCGTATGTCGGGGTCCGTGGTGGTCACGGACTGCAATGACTTCAATGCCGCTATCGCCGATGAGGCTGGCGATCTCATCCTGGTGGGGCAATACAATATGCAACTCGCCGCCTCGCTGGACATGGCGATCAAGTGGACGCTCGAGCATCGCAGTGAAAATCCCGGCCTGCGCCCTGGCGACATGTTCTTCTGCAACGATCCGTGGATCGGCGGCGGGCTGCACCAGAATGACGCCAGCGTGTTCGCTCCGCTGTTCTATGACGGGGAGCTGTTCGCCTGGAGCGGCGCCGTTTGTCATCAGGTCGATCTTGGCGGCGTATCGCCGGGAAGCTGGTCCGTTGCCGGCACCGATGTTTTCTGGGAGTCGACGCCGGTGCCGCCGGTGAAAATCGTCGAAAACGGCACTCTGCGGCCGGATATCGAAGACATGTATCTACGGCGTTCGCGCGTGCCGAAGCTCATCGCGCTTGATCTGCGCGCCAAATTGGGCGCCAACAATGTGGCCCAGCAACGCTTGACGCAGCTCATCGACAAATACGGCCCGCGCGTCGTCAAGGCCGTCATGAAAAAGATGATGCACGACGCCGAGCATCGGCTGCGCAGCAAGCTGCGGAGCCTGCCGGACGGTACGTGGGGTGCCGTCGCCCACCAGGACGGCGCGCGGGCCGGCGACAGCAACATCTACAAGATTGTGCTGCAAATGACCAAGCACGGCGACAAGCTGACCTTCGACTTCACCGGCACCGACGCGCAGGTGGAGGGTTTCGTCAATTGCACCTTCGCCGGCGTTCGCGGCGGCATCATGCCGATCATATTGACGATGCTGTGCAACGACATTCCCTGGGCGCCCGGCGGCATCTATCGCTGCGTGGAAATCATCAGCGAGCGCGGCACGATCAACAACTGCACCTTCCCGGCCGGCATCGGCAAAGCCTCCGTCGCCTCCGCCTGGGCGACGCAGAACGCCGTTTCGGAATGCGTAGCGCAGATGGTGGGAACGCACCCACAGCACCGAAAGGCGGCGATGTCCTGTTGCCAAGGCACCTGGGATCTGGCGCTGCTGGCCGGGGTGGACCAGCGCGGCGCACCCTTCGTGACCATGCTGTGCGACCCGATGGCCGGCGGTCTCGGCGCCCGGGTCGATCAAGACGGCGTCGACACCGGCGGACAAATGCCCATTCCGATGGGTCGCATCGCCGACGTGGAGATCAATGAGTTCAGTTTTCCGATGCTTTACTTGTGGCGGCGGGAAGAAATGGATTCCGGGGGTCCCGGGCGTTACCGCGGCGGTCTGGGCGGATCGAGTTGTTTTGTTCCGCACGATTCGCCCTTGCACGGCGTGCATCTCGTCGTCTCGGCGCCCGGCAAGGCTTTGCCGTTGGCGCCGGGGCTCGCTGGCGGCTACCCCTCGGCCACGAGCTACGACGTGCTCATGCGCGGCACCAATGTGCAACAGATGCTGGCGCAGGGCTTCATCCCCGGCGATCTCGACGAGATCGACGGTCGGCATGAGGTTCTTCCGTCGCATGTCGAGACCAATATGGCCGCCAACGATGTCTATTTTACGCACTGGCAGGGTGGCGGCGGCTATGGCGATCCGCTGCGGCGCGATCCGCACGAGGTCGCCTTGGACGTGGCGTCATTCAGGGTATCGCCGCGCGCTGCTTCGGACGTTTATGGTGTGATGCTCAAAACAGACGGGACGCCGGACGCGGGCGCCACCGAAGCGCGCCGTCGTGATTTGCGACGCGATCGTATTGGCGCAGGCGCCGCGTGACGAAGGGGACATCATGATTCATCTCGACGACAATCTCATGCTCACCGACGACGGCGCCGTCATGTGCGCGCACTGCCAAACGCGCCTTGGCGAGAATAGTCATGAGCCCTTGGCCCATGCCGTAAGGCGCGAGCGCCCTTCGCGCGACGCCGGTCCGGGGGTGCATGCCGACCCGAAGACCTTCACCACACGCGAGATCGTTCTGCGGCAACTCTTCTGCCCGGGCTGCAGCACGGTGCTTGCGACGGAAATCGTGCCGCGCGATGAGCCGTCGTTTCGCCACTGGAGCCTTGGTGCCAAGGCCTGACGGGGCTCAACGCTCCTACTACATACCTACCGATCGGAGGTTGGATTCGGGTTGTCCTTCTATCTGTTTGGCCAGCGCGGCGCCGCCAGCGCCATCATCTCCGATTATGCGTGGGGTCTCCACGCAGTACTTCGACGAGAACTGGATCAGCCATCCGGGCCGTCATCAGGCGGTGGCGCGCGGATGCGCCGTCAGCCAAAGTACCGCACCCGCGCGCCGGCCGGCACTACGGAGATGGCTCACCGGCGAGACGACGATGCGGTTCGCAAGATTGAGATCGGCAAGGCGCAGCGGCGTGAACGAGGCGCTCGTCATGATTTCTCATATCGGCTGAGGTGAGGATCGAGCAAGATGCGCGGCGAGCGCCGCCATGCAACGCTCAGAGCAGCGCCTGCCCTTCGTCCGGCCACAGGCCCGCTATCCTCGCCCACCGATCGCGCGTGGCGACGGCTTCCTGCATCGCCTCGAGGAGTTCTGCCGTCGAGTAGTAATGTCTCCAGCGCCCGCTGTCGCGAAGTTCGACGATATGTTTGCGGCGACGTTCCGCCAGCGCGAACCATTTGCGCGCGACACTGTCGTACGGACCTGGCTGCCGTTCCGACATGAAAGGGCCGAAATGAGAAGGCCGGAAATGCCCGCCGAATCGCGGGTTTGGCCATGCTCACGGACGGACACCGCCGCGGCAACGAAAATGCAGCGGTAAATGCATACGTCCTGTGCATGAACAGCGGCCAACCGGTCGCGGGGTGTGGATAACTGCCCGGAGAATACGCGCAGACTGAAGGAATTTGCCATTTCCGATCAGTGATATGTTTTGCCATATGAAGACGACGCTGAACATCCACGACACGATTATGACAGAACTTAAGCGCGAAGCCGCGCGGCAACGCCTGACCATGTCGGAACTGGTCGAAAGCGCGCTGCGGCTGTTCGTGCGTGCGCAACGCAAGCGCACAAAAGTCCCGCCGCTTCCGAAGTTTCACAGTGGGCGTAAGCTGATCGACATTGCCGACCGCAAAGCTCTCCATCGACGATGGCATGGATCGTCTGTACGGCCTCGGGAAAGGTCGGTAGTGCCCGTCGTCGACACCAATGTGCCGCTCACTCAGCCTGCTGCATTTCGCGCCTCTTGCCTGAGCATATCGGCGACCTTGTAGCTTGCTTCGGTCTTGGCCTTGATCTCGTCGAGCGTCACGTCGGGAGCGAGCTCGATCAAGATCATGCCGCCGCCTTTCTTGTCGATGGTAAAGACGCCAAGGTCGGTAATCACCATATCGACAACGCCGGCGCCGGTGAGCGGCAGCATGCAGTGGTGCAGGAGCTTGGGCTCATCCTTGGCCGAGTGTTCCATGACCACGACGACTTTCTTGACGCCGCCGACGAGATCCATGGCGCCACCCATGCCCTTGACCATTTTTCCCGGAATCATCCAGTTGGCGAGATCGCCGTTCTCGGCCACTTGCATGGCGCCGAGGATCGCGAGATCGATGTGACCGCCGCGGATCATGGCGAAGGAATCCGCCGAGTTGAAATAGCTGGTGGTCGGCAGTTCGGTGACAGTCTGCTTGCCGGCATTGATGAGATCGGCGTCTTCCTCGCCCTCGAACGGGAACGGGCCGGTGCCGAGCATGCCGTTTTCCGACTGCAGCTGCACGCTCATTCCCTCCGGAATGAAGTTTGAGACCAGCGTCGGGATGCCGATGCCGAGATTGACGTAAAAGCCGTCTCGCAGCTCCTTGGCGGCGCGCGCCGCCATTTGTTCGCGCGTCCAGGGCATCAGACTTCTCCCCCTGTTCCCGCGGGCGCGTCAGCCGTCTGGCGTTTGCGCACCGTGCGCTGTTCGATGTGCTTGGTCGCATTCGCCACGTGGACAATGCGTTGGACATAGATGCCAGGCGTGACGATGTGATCGGGATTGATGTCGCCCGGCTGAACCAGATGCTCGACCTCGGCCACCGTCACTTTGCCGGCGGTGGCCATCACCGGATTGAAATTGCGCGCCGTCTTCCGATAGGCGAGATTGCCTTCGGTATCGCCCATAAAGGCGTGAACGATCGACAGGTCGGCGACAAGGCCGCGTTCCATCACATAGCGCTCGCCATCGAACTGGCGCTCGTCCTTGCCCTCGGCGATCGTGGTGCCGACGCCGGTCCTGGTGAAGAAGGCCGGAATGCCGGCGCCGCCGGCGCGGATACGCTCGGCGAGCGTGCCCTGCGGGTTGAATTCGATCTCCAGTTCGCCGAGATCGG
>JAKAPE010000163.1 GCA_021811945.1 Pseudomonadota bacterium
GCATTCTCCGCAAGCGCTACTGGGGCCAACATATGTGGGATGTGACCTAAGTCCGCCGGATGGCGGACCAAATCCGGCTTTAAGCCGTAATCCGAAGCCACCGCCTTTAGGCGGTGGAGTGTTCACACTTCACCTCCATCAGGTTGCACGGAGGACTTTCACCCCCAAGCTGTCGGCCATGTCCGACACACAGGACGCGAAGCACCGCCTGGGGCGGCGGCCCTTCGGGCCGTCCTTGACAGGTTCGGACCCGGCTCGCCGATAATGTCCGCCGCGAGACGCAAGGCTTGAGTCTGACGCTGTCTGTCAACTGGAGTCTGAGCTTTCACATAACAAGCTGCGCCGCGCGCGCCGCCGTGAGGGCCGCTATCTGCTGCGCACCAACCTCACCGAGCACGATCCCGCCAAGCTGTGGAGCTACTATCTGCAGCTCGCCGCGGTCGAGGAGGCGTTCAAGGACCTCAAGGGCGATCTCGCCATCCGACCGATCTTCCATCAGGATCAGCAGCGGATCGAGGCCCACATCTTCATCGCGCTTCTGGCCTGTTGCCTGCACGTCACGCTCGAGCGCCGCCTGCATGCGCTCGCCCCGCGGCTCTCCCCGCGCAGCGTGCTCGACACGTTCGCCGCCATGCAGATGATCGATGTCCACGTGCCGACAACCGACGGGCGCGAGCTCCTGCTCACCCGCCACACCCAGCCGCAGCCCGAGCTGCGGCTCTTGCTCGACAAGCTCAAGCTCGAACCGCCGGCGCAGCCGCCGCCGAAAATTACCGCCGCCGCGGTCAATCCCCCAGCCCCGATGTAGTGAAGACCTTTCCATGGCCGCTCGCGACAAATCAATCACTTAGACCCTTCATACATCGCCAATCGGCGAAGTCGGGCTAACCACCTTGCGCGACATCGCTTGGAACGTCCAAGTGCGGCTGTGGGCTCGATATCGCCGCATGCTCGCGCGCAGAACGAAGGCTCCGTTGCCATCGCCGCAATCGCCCGCGAGCTCGCCGACTTCATGTGGGCGATTGCGTGTCAGGGACAACCGAAACAAGCGACAAGCTGACGATCATCGATTTCTCCCTGAGGCGGTGTCCAGCGCATTGGTGCCGGTCAGGAATCGTTCGTCAAAATTTCAGCGGCGATGCCGTCGGTCAGAACGAGGCAACCGGTAGCCAACCCATATCATGGGCGGCTTGACAAAAAGATACTAACTAGTCAGGATGTTTGTCAAAGCATGATCGACGACAACTCCCAAGACAAATGTCGGAATGAGCGCCCTTTTTTTGAACCCTGCGAGTTGCCTCCGCAGCTGCAAGCGCTTCGGGAAGAGGTTCGCAGCTTCCTCGAAGGGTTTTCGAGCCAATGGTCATCCGCTCAGCGCGCGCGCTCATGGGACGGCTACGATCCGGCATTCAGCCGGGCGCTTGGGGCGCGCGGATGGATCGGAATGACCTGGCCCAAGCACTATGGCGGGGGCGAGCGCACTGCGCTCGAGCGTTACGCCGTGATCGAGGAGTTGCTTTTCGCAGGGGCGCCGGTTGCGGCCCACAGGATCGCCGATCGGCAGAGCGGGCCATTGCTGTTGCGCTTCGGCGCGGAGCAGCACCGAAGGGAAATCCTGCCGCGCATCGCGCGAGGTGAACTCTGCTTCTGCATCGGCCTGAGCGAGCCCGACGCGGGCTCCGACGTCGCCAGCATTCGCAGTCGAGCGAGAGAGGTAGACGGCGGCTGGTTGTTGAGCGGAACGAAGCTCTGGACTACCAGCGGTCACCACGCCGATTACATGATTGGACTGTTCCGCACGCGTGGCAGCGCGTCCGATCGACATCATGGATTATCGCAATTTCTTGTCGATCTGCGCCGCCCGAACATCAAGGTGCGCCCTGTTCCCGATCTTACCGGCCGTGAGCACTTTAATGAAATCACTTTCGACGACGTATTGCTCACGCGCGACGATCTGATCGGCGTCGAAAACGAAGGCTGGGCGCAGGCAATGACGGAGCTTGCGCTCGAACGCAGCGGCCCGAAGCGCTTCCTGAGCAGTGTCCAGGCGCTGGTCCACTTAAATCGCGCAGTATCGGCAGAACCGTCTGAGGAATCCTGCGTGATTGTGGGTCGGCTGGTCGCGCAGTTGGTAACGCTGCGCAAGATGTCGCTCTCCATCGCGGGAATGCTGCAGGCTGGCCGCGATCCCACGCTCGAAGCCAGCATTGTCAAGGATCGCCGACATGCAAAACTTTCTGGAATATCAGCAGAACGACGGCGTCGCGGTCATCACGATGAATAGACCGGACCAGCGGAATGCCCTGACGGACTATTCGCAATTCGAGGAATTCGTCACGCTCTGTCAGCAACTGCACGAAGATTTTTCCGTGCGAGCCGTCATCCTTACCGGGCGCGGACCGGCGTTCTGTGCGGGTGGAAATTTTAAGGACATGCGGGAACGCAGCGGAATCTTCGCGGGATCTCCGGCGCAGCTACGCGACAATTATCGAAAAGGGATTCAGCGCATTCCACTCGCCCTCTACAATCTGGAGATTCCAACCATCGCCGCGATCAACGGCCCGGCAATCGGCGCCGGCTGCGACCTTGCTTGCATGTGCGACATTCGTATCGCTTCCGAGCGTGCGACGTTCGCAGAATCCTTCGTGAAGCTCGGCATTATCCCCGGGGATGGCGGCGCCTGGCTGCTGCAGCGCGTGGTCGGCGTGTCAAAAGCCTGTGAGATGACGTTCACCGGCGACACGATCGATGCGAAAGAGGCGCTCGCGTGCGGGCTGGTCTCTCGAGTGGTCCCGGCCGAGAAGCTGCTGCAGGAAGCTCATTCGATTGCCGCGCGAATCGCCAGCAATCCTCCATTGGTTCTGCGGATGAGCAAGAAACTGATCCGTGAAGCACAGCACGGAAGGCTGGAAACCATTCTCGAGATGTCAGCGGCCCTCCAGTCGATCGCTCAGCATTCGGATGAGCACACGACAGCGCTCAATAATTATTCGCGCAAGAGGTAACCGATGCTTTCCACCGAAATCAAAGGCCGCATGATGGTGTTGACGCTTTCGCGCCCTCCCGTCAACGCGCTCAACGAAGACTTGATCGAACGTCTGAACGAAGCGATCCACCGCGCCATCGCTAATGAAATGATTAGCGTCTTACATATTCGCAGCGATCAGAAAGCGTTCTCCGCAGGTGCCGATCTTGCGCTGATGCAATCTTGCTTTGCCACGCCGGAAGGTCCTGACTTCATGATTGCAGTCGTGCGCCGCATGCAGGCGCTGTTTGCCCGCATTGAGCGAGCGCCGCTTGTGACCTTCGCCGAGATCGGCGGCGCAGCCGTCGGCGGTGGGCTCGAGCTCGCGCTCGCCTGCGATCTGCGCATCGCCGCAGTCGAAGCAAAACTTGGTCTTACGGAAGCGCGTTTGGGGCTGCTGCCCGGAGCGGGTGGAACGCAACGTTTGACGCGCCTGTGCGGGCGCGGTCTTGCCAACCGTCTTATCCTCGGCGGAGAAGTCGTCACCGGCGCCGACGCGCGTGACCTTGGCATCGTGCAGTGGGCATGCTCGCGCGCGCAATTGGCTGATCGGGCGCGCGAGATCGTCGCTCAATACGCAAGCATCCCGCGGGCTGCGCTGGCCGAGATCAAGACATGTCTCGCCTCCGCGGATGATCGCGACCACCACGGCTACGAAGCCGAAATCGGCGGCACGCGCCGGCTTTACGACAATCCTGAGTCCCGCCAACGCGTCGCGGACTTCCTCAACAAAACCGCAGCCTGACACGTTGCAAAAGGAGAGAAATTCATGATCGGCGAAGTTGGGTTAAGAGCGCGAAATCGCAGTCGTCGTGCGACCTTGCAGAAACCGGCTGGAGCGACGGATTGCATGACGACATCGTGAAAGAGAACGGCGAGGCCGCAGCCGCCGGACAGATTCTGAGCGTCAGCGGCTGCGTGATGATGGCTGGTTGAACACATCTCTAGAAAGGACGACAATATGAAACAAGTCAAACTGGCAGGCTACAAAGCCAAGCACTTCAAATATTCGGTGGTGGGCAAAGTGGCCACCATTACGCTCGACCGACCGGAGCGCAAGAATCCCCTGACTCTCGAGTCGTACAGCGAGCTTCGCGATCTCTTCCGCGAGATGGTCTATGCGACCGATATCAAGGCTATCGTGTTTGCAAGCGAAGGGGGCAATTTCTGCTCGGGCGGCGATGTGCACGATATCATCGGCAAGCTGATCAAAATGGACATGGACGGTTTGCTGCGCTTTACGCGGATGACTGGAGACATGGTGAAGGCGATGCGCCAATGTCCGCAGCCGATCGTCGCAGCGATCGACGGGGTGTGCACGGGTGCGGGCGCCATGATCGCCTGCGGCGCAGACATGCGCGTCGCTACCGCGCGGAGCAAACTCGCATTCCTGTTCGTGCGCGTCGGCCTCGCGGGCGCTGATATGGGGGCCTGCACGCTGCTGCCGCGCTTGATCGGCCTCTCGCGCGCCGAGGATCTGCTTTACACCGGCCGCGTGGTGGGTGGCGAGGAGGCGGAGCGCATGGGCTTTTATAACCGCCTGGTCGGTGAGGACAAGCTGCTTGAGGAAGCGCAGTCGCTCGCGCAAAGCCTGGCCGATGGCCCCAACTTCGGCCACATGATGACCAAGACCATGTTGTTCCAAGAGTGGAGCTCGGGCCTCGGGGAGTCCATCGAGGCCGAGGCACAGGCGCAGGCAATATGCATGCAGACCAACGACTTCAAGCGCGCTTACCACGCGTTCGTTGCCAAGCAGAAGCCGGTTTTCGAGGGCAACTGACGTGGCTGACGCGAGTTTCCTCGCCTGGCCGTTCTTCGATGAAGGCCATCGCGACTGGGCGCAGCGCATCGAGCACTGGGCGGTCGGGGCCGCCGCTCTAGTGTCCCGCTTCCGACGTTCGTATCACTCTGCCGCACGCCCTATTACGAACGTCGGAAGCAAAGGGACACTAGCAACTTTATGAATCTAGTGTGGTTTTGGATTTGACGCTCCGATGACGAGTTGCCGCAATGATGATCGGAGCGTCAAATCCACCACACTAGGATTTGCCCGCCGCGCGTTCAACGAAGCAGTGGTGCGAGCGCAGAAACGTCGCCTCTTCGGCGGCGTCCTCGCCGATCTTCAGCTCGTGCAGGCGAAGATCGGCGAGATCACGACCGAGATGGACGCTTCGACACTGCTGGTTTATCGCTCGGGATGGACGCGTGACGTCCTCGGCCGACGCGTAACTCGCGAAGCATCCATCGCCAAGCTCTATGCGACCGAAGCCGCGCAGCATGTAATCGATGCGGCGGTGCAGTTGTTCGGCGGGCTCGGCGTAACGCGCGGTACGACCGTCGAGCGCCTGTATCGTGAAATCCGCGCGTTGCGCATTTACGAAGGTGCGAGCGAGGTGCTGAAAGTCCTTATCGGGAGCAAGACCCTGAGTGAAGAACTGAAGGTATGGCAAGGAGAATGAACATGCGAACGGTAGGTGTGGTCGGGGGCGGTCTTATGGGGGCGGGCATCGCGTTTTCCGTCGCCACCAAAATGGATTGCAAGGTCGTGCTGCGCGAAGTGTCCGCCAACGCGGTCAGCGCGGCAAAGCAGCGCTTCGACGGCATGGTGCAGCGGGCGGCAAAGAAGGGCACGCCGGCGGAGTTGACGGACAAGTGGGTCTCGCGCATGCAGTACACGACCGAGCTCGACGCCTTCTCGCAGGCGGACATGGTGGTCGAAGCGGTGTTCGAGAACCTTGAGCTCAAACGCAAGGTTTTCGCCGACCTCGACCGCATCGTCCCGGCGCCGAAGCTGCTCTGCAGCAATACCTCGGGCATCTCGATCTCGATGATCGGCGGCGCCACGCAGCATCCCGAGCGCGTGATCGGCACCCACTTCTTTAATCCGGTGTCCGTGATGAAGTTGGTGGAAATCGTCACCGGCCTCGCCACGAGCCAGGAAACAATCGCGGCTGCGCGCTCATTCTGCGAGCAGCTTGGCAAAGAAACTATCTTAGTGAGGGACTTTCCCGGCTTCGTCGTGACGCGCATCGGCCAAGCCATGATGGCCGAGGCCGTGCGGTGCCTTGAGCAGGGCGTGGCCTCGGCGGAGGACATCGACCGCGGCATGCGCCTCGGCTACAACTACCCGATAGGCCCGTTCGAGCTTATCGACCTGATCGGGGTCGACACGGAGCTGCGCGTCATGCAGTCGATGTTCGAGGAGATGGGCGAGACATTTCGGCCGAGCCCGCTGATGAAATCGATGGTCGCGGCCGGGCACCTCGGCCGCAAGTCGGGGCGAGGCTTCTACGAGTATAAGAAGGCGGAATAGCCGAGCTTGGTGCGACCGGTCGCGCAGCGGTGATGAGCCGGTACGGTTGTTCGGCGGACTCGGTGTGGTGCGCGGCATGAGCTGCGCCTACAGGTGGCCTCCTTCTTGATCGAATCATTTGCGCGATGAGACACGGAGAGAGCGGATTCGACTGTGAATCGGCGCGGGGTCAAGTCGCTGCTGGTATTTGCCAATGCAGAAATCGGTAATGCAAAAATCGGCAGGCTTTCTCGGCCATCCGGAGTTTTGAGCAGGCAATCAGAATTTAGCAAACAAGGAGGACGAGCATTGGCATCAATATTCGAGGTGCGGGTGGTCTGGGGCGACTGCGACGAACAGGGAATCGTCTTTTATCCAAAATACTTTTATTGGATGGATAGCGCCTTTCAGACGCTCTTGCGCGACGCCGGCCAAAGCGTGCGCGGCATGCGCGAGGGATTTGGCATTGTCGGCATTCCGATCGTCGAGGCCAACGCCCGCTTTTTTTCATCGATGACTCACGAGGAAATACTCAGAATCGAAGCGGAGATTTGCCGTTGGGGCGAAACGAGCCTTCGCGCCGAGTACAGGGGTTTCTGCGAAGACCGGCCGATCTTCGGGGGATACGAGGCGCGTGTCTGGCTCGGGCGCGCCGGCGATGGCCGGCCGGCGCCGACTCCTATCCCGGCAGCCTTCAAGAACGCGTTCGCCGCAGTCGGGCAATCGCGCATCGGCGCAGGTGCTCAGCAGTGATCTTGTTCAGCTCGTTCATTGTCACGATCTCCGGGTGTGGCGACTGCAGGCGCAGGCGCAGGTCGACGAGGCGCAGCGCCAGCTCGATCACACGGTAGTAAGGGCGCCGTTCGCCGGCATCGTGACCGACGTGCCCGCGATCGCTCCCGGCAGGCGACTTGCACGTTGGCAAGAACTTGGCGAGCAAGGTTGATCTCCTGCTGCATCTCGATTGAGGAAAATCGCCGGTCACTTCGCCATCGGACCTGCGGTAGGTGCCGAGTAGAGGTGCAGCACCGTGTTGATGCAGGTGATGATGAAGGCGCCGTTGGTCGCCCAGCTCTTGACGATTTCGGCGGTCTGGTCGGGGAGGCCGGCGAAGTTCCGCGCCCGAACGACCTTGCGGGCAATGAACCCGCCGTTGGCCGATGGCGCGAGCTTGGTGGCGACTCGGGGCATGCGGCGATGACTGCAAAGCGTTTTGCAGCGGGACTTGTAGCGACAATAATGGCAAATGCCACACTACCAGCAAGATACTGAGATATCATGGCTCGTGTGGCTAATCACGCGGACGTTGTGACTCCGCGCGCCCGGGTGTCGCCGTCCCAGGTCAAAATCCGCCGCGGCCGGATGAGCGACCTCGCCGCGCTCACCGCGCTCGAAGAGGCCGCCTTTGCCGGAGACCGCCTGTCGCGGCGAAGCTTCCGCCGCTTTCTCGCCGCGGCCAATGCCACGCTTATTGTCGTCGGCGACGGCAAAACACTCGCCGGCTATGCGCTCGTGCATTATCCGCCGCGATCTTCGGTGGCCCGCCTTTATTCCATCGCAGTCGCTCCCCATCTTGGCAGGCGTGGCCTCGGACCGCTGCTTCTTGCAGCGGCGGAACGGGCCGCGAAACGTCGCGGCCGCCGGTCGATGCGGCTCGAGGTCCATGAGCGCAACACACGCGCCATTGCGCGCTATGAAAAATCGGGCTACCGGCTGTTCGGCCGCTACCGCAATTATTATGACGACCGCGGCGATGCGCTGCGCTTCGAGAAGCCGCTGGAGACCCGCCCCCATCGAGGGCGGCGCCAACGTCGCGCCGATGGCGACGCAGCCTTGCCTGCGGGCGCGAATCGGCTTTGATGGTGGACATTATCAAGGCGTGCTCGCCAATCGTTTCAATGCCGGCTATGACCCATTGCGGTGCTGTGCCTGACCTCGAACGCATGACCGACCCCGCCCTCTACGCCGGCTTCGCCTGGAAAGGGAACCGTCCATGACCGGCTGGGTCATCCTTGTCGACCAGCCCCGCGATCTGCCCAACGCCGAGACCCCGCACAAGGTCATCACCACGACCGATTATCTGGCGCGGCCTCGTCTGTTCGAGGCGGGACGGCCGAAGCTCGTCAATCTCGCCCGCTCCTATGCCTATCAGTCGAAGGGCTACTACGCCTCGCTGTTGGCCGAGGCGCGCGGCCATCGCGTGGTGCCGACCGTCGAGACCATGCTGGAATTGCGCGAGCAGAAGCTTTACGAGCACGCGCTGCCGGAGCTCGAGGACGAGCTCAACCGCTGCGCCCGGCGCGCCGACGTGCAGCTCGACGGCGAATTCCGTCTGCTGGTTTGTTTCGGCATCGCCCGCGACGCGCGCTTCGAGTCGTTCGGCCGGCTCCTGTTCGACTGGTTCCGCTGCCCCGCGCTGGAAGTGACCGTCGATCCGGGCACCTGGCTTTCGATCGACCGCATCCGCCCGCGCAACATCACCCGGCTCGCCAACGGCGAAGCCGAGTTCTTCCGCGAGTCGCTGCACAATCACACCAGGGGCGTATGGCGCGATCCCAAGGCGCGGACGATCGCCAAATACGACCTCGCGGTGCTCTACGATCCGAACGAGAAGATGGCGCCGTCCTCGCCGGCCTCGATCAAGTATTTTGCCCGGATCGCCGAAAAGCTTTCGGTCGATGTCGAGCCGATCACCAAACGCCAGCTCGCCGAGCTTGCCGAGTTCGACGGCCTGTTCATCCGCGAGACCACCTCGATCGACAATCACACCTACCGCTTCGCCCGCCGCGCCTGGCAAGAGGGCATGCCGGTCATCGACGACCCGATCTCGATGATCCGCTGCACCAACAAAGTGTTTCTGATGGAGCTGCTCGGCCAGAACCAGGTGCCCACGCCGCCGACCGTGATCATCGCCGAGGACACCGATCTCGCCAAGCCCGTCGACGAGCTGGGCCTGCCACTGGTGGTAAAAATTCCCGACGGCTCGTTCTCGCGCGGCGTGCACAAGGTCGAATCGCCCGCCGAGCTCAAGCGTGTCTGCGACGAGCTGTTCGAAGAAACCGACCTCCTCCTGGCGCAGAAATTCCTGCCGACCGAGTTCGACTGGCGCGTCGGCGTGCTGGCCGGCGAGCCGCTGTTCGTCTGCCAATACCGCATGGCCCGCGGCCACTGGCAGATCGTCAAGCATCGCGCCGACGGCTCCTCGCGCGAGGGCGGCTTCAAGACCTTCGATCTCGGCCAGGCCCCGCCACCGCTCATCGATGTCGCCGTGCGGGCGGCGCGGCCGATCGGCGACGGCTTTTACGGCGTCGATATCAAGCAGACCGACTCGGGCTTCGTCGTCATGGAAGTCAACGACAATCCCAACCTCGAACACGGCATCGAGGACGCGGTCGGCAAGGACGAAGTCTGGACCCGGGTGCTGCGCTGGTTCATCGACCGGTTCGAGCAGTAAGCGCGCTGCCCGTTCATCCTCATCACCTTCATCCTTCGAGGCGCGCCTTCGGCGCGCACCTCAGGATGACGGGGAACTCGCCTTTGGCCTGCCGCCGCGTCGCCTGGCATGAAGCTTAATCGCGCTCCAGTCGCCTCTGATCAACGCTTCCTTTTTGGCACGGCTCCAGCCTTTGATTTTTCGTTCCACGGCGATCGCGTCCATGATCCGATCAAAATAGGGTCTTCAGGGAATCGAGTGGGTGAATTTAGGGTCTGGATGCTGGCAAACCCGCGCATTTCCTAGGTAATTTGCATTTCAGCTGGGCTTGGAATTTGGCATGCATGATGGATGGGTTCCCA
>JAKAPE010000164.1 GCA_021811945.1 Pseudomonadota bacterium
GCTTTCGCACCTCAGCGTCAGTACCGGGCCAGTGAGCCGCCTTCGCCACTGGTGTTCTTCCGAATATCTACGAATTTCACCTCTACACTCGCAGTTCCACTCACCTCTCCCGGACTCGAGCTCCTCAGTATCAAAGGCAGTTCTGGAGTTGAGCTCCAGGATTTCACCCCTGACTTAAGAAGCCGCCTACGTGCGCTTTACGCCCAGTGATTCCGAGCAACGCTAGCCCCCTTCGTATTACCGCGGCTGCTGGCACGAAGTTAGCCGGGGCTTCTTCTGCGGGTACCGTCATTATCTTCCCCGCCGAAAGGGCTTTACAACCCTAAGGCCTTCATCACCCACGCGGCATGGCTGGATCAGGCTTGCGCCCATTGTCCAATATTCCCCACTGCTGCCTCCCGTAGGAGTCTGGGCCGTGTCTCAGTCCCAGTGAGGCTGATCATCCTCTCAGACCAGCTACTGATCGTCGCCTTGGTGAGCCGTTACCCCACCAACTAGCTAATCAGGCGCGGGCCGATCCTCCGGCGATAAATCTTTCCCCCCGCTTGCGCGAGGGCGTATCCGGTATTAGCCCAAGTTTCCCTGGGTTGTTCCGAACCGAAGGGTACGTTCCCACGTGTTACTCTCCCGTCTGCCGCTCCGTATTGCTACGGCGCTCGACTTGCATGTGTTAAGCCTGCCGCCAGCGTTCGCTCTGAGCCAGGATCAAACTCTCAAGTTGGATGAGAACTTTTCCCGGCCGATCACGTTTCGCGCGTGACAGCGCTCACGCGCCGCCACATTGACGAGGTCCCACTCTGATTTCCTGCAAAGCTTGCTTCGCAGGAGTCACAGTGTTGACCTGAAACGTCGACCGCCGAAGTCTCTTCCACGACCGCTCTCTTGGCGAAAGCCGAAGCCATCTCCATTCGAGGAAGCGGTCCGCAGGGACTCCGCCGTCCACGTTTCTCTTTCTTCCGATTCACCTGTCAAACAACAACAAGCCTTTCCCCCTCCGCTCCTGCACATGGCGGGAGGCAAACAAGGAGAGACCGCCGAAACCCGCGCCTCCAACGCCGCCACGCGCCCTTGGCCACATGGCGACCGGATGCTGTTCACCGAGTATTCAGTGAGGGGCTTCGCAGACACGCCATCGCGTCGTGCGGCAGCGCGTC
Source organism: Pseudomonadota bacterium (assembly GCA_021811945.1). GTDB lineage: Bacteria > Pseudomonadota > Alphaproteobacteria > Rhizobiales > Xanthobacteraceae > BOG-931. Next base: position 1,155 of record JAKAPE010000164.1, read on the forward strand.
GTCGTAGCGGCGTATATAGGCTTGCGCCACGGCCGATGTCAACACCTCGCGGACACACCTCGCGGGCACACCTCGCGGGCACACCTCGCGGGCAAAATGGCACGGCTCGGAACTCAGGTTAACGAGCCGGGCCGGAAGGTATCGATTTTCTTCACAACAGCCTGCGGTGCCTCGTCGACTTGAACTCCTTCCCGAGAAAGGTACTCGCAATGCGAGTCATTGCCGAGTTCGTCTCGACTCTTTGGATACATGAGCCATGCTGGGAACGTGCGTCGTTAACCTGGATTCCGAGTCGCGGGCAAAATGGCGCCGTCGACGGCCAGAGGAGCGCCCCTCCGTTAAGCTCGCCCCGCTTCGCAAATGCGAAGACAGGCAGCAAGATTCGCGCTGGAGAACGCAGCGCTCGCCGCACTGCGGCCACATTCCTCGGCCGTTCTTTGTGTGAAGGTGTCAGGGATGTCGCAATGGGGGTCGCGGCAGCATCAGGTAAATATTCCGGCTTAGACGGCTTGGTCACGTAGACGACCGGGACGGGCGTAGCGTTATGCCCCGCTCGCGTCCGCGGCTGCGGTGCGAACCAACCCGTTGGGAAGCGCGTCAAGGACCTCTTCACTGGGCCACTCGCCGGCCAATTGCCGGGCTATTTTCCCAACTCGGCGCGGCGGATGCGACCTAAGCATCGCGACTATAGGGAAATGCGGTCTTGGACCAGGGCGGACTGAGCGGCGCATATCGGAGGCTCGAGGCCGATCTCGCTGATCTCGGCAACGAGCCGCCGCTTTCGGCAGACGGCGGCGGCGGCCTGGTCGACCGCCGTCGGGTCTCGGTGCAATGGTTGAGCGGCACGATCCTGACCGGATTGTGCGGCGCCGTCCTTATGGGGGGCGCCGTTTTTGCCTCCCTTGACGGGCAAACGACGTTCGCTTCAGCGCCAGAGCACGTCGAAACTGCCTTGCGCGGAGCGCTCGCCGGCGGCAAGACCGATCAGTTGCCGCGATTCACCGAGCCGAGGATCGCCCGGCAGATGCTGCGCGTTCCCACGATCACACATGTGCGCAACCGCGAGCTTATCCGCACGCGCCCGTACACGCGCGTCTCAGGCGATCTGTCGCTGACGGTTTCGGATCTTACCGCCCATATTCCGGCGTTCAATCCGCAAAAGCTTATCGCCCAAGAAGAGGCGAACGCCGACAATACGCCGGCGGCAGAGCCCGACGCCGAGGTCTCGTTCGTCACCTGCGATTTTGTACCGGTTCGACCGAAAGGCAAAGTGGCGCCGACGGTTTGCAACCTCAATTCGCTGCTGCCGAAGGTCAAGACGCTGTTGCAACTCAACGAAGTCATCGCCCGCGTGCGCGACGTCGCGGACGCAGCGCAGGCGAATTCGCCGCCGTCGGGGGACGCCGACTTGGCCACAGCCGGTCTCAAGCTCGGCTATGCGGCCGAAGACGACGCCGATCCCTATGTCGGCTTCGCGGCGCAGATAATCCCGGAGAACGTGACCCTTCTGCCGAAGACCACAAATGGTGCCGGGTGGAACGAACACGCCTTCGTGGTCAAAAAGGGCGACACAGTCGCTTCGATCTTGCACGAGCTCGGCGCCACGGCCGACGAGATCAAGGGCATCGCCGCTGTGCTGGGGCCGTTCGCGCGCCCGGGTGGGCTGAAGGAAGGCCAACGGTTGCGCATACTCGCCGCGGCAGTCGGCCTCGGGCACACACGGCCGCTGCGCGTGATCGTTGCCGGCGACAGTGGCGTCGAGGCGGCCGCGGCGCTTTCGGACACCGCGGACATGTATGTCCCCGTTGATATCAGCAATATTGACACCGATGTCGCCGCGGCGACGAGCGAGGATCAAGGCGATCACGAGGGCAGCGGCGTCGACCTCTACCGGAGCCTTTATGAGACGGCGCTCCGCAACAATATCCCGCCGGCTGTTATCGAAGAGATGGTCCGCATTTTCGCCTATGACGTCGATTTTCAGCGCAATGCGCAGCCCGGGGACGCTTTCGATGTGGTCTATGCCGGCGACAAGAGCGACGAGGGCCGCGACGAGGTGCGTTACGTCTCGCTGACGCTGGATGGCGAGACCAAGGAATATTACCGCTACCGGACGGCCGACGACGGCGCCTACGACTATTACGATGAGACCGGCAGGAGCGCGAAAAAATTCCTGGTGCGCAAGCCCGTTCCCATCGGCAGCATGACCTCAGGCTTCGGCTGGCGCGTGCATCCGGTATTGCACTACATGAGGATGCATACCGGCGTCGATTGGGCAGCGCCGCGGGGTACCGCGATCTTTGCCGCAGGCAACGGCGTCATCGAGGAAATCGGCCTCAAAGGCGGCTACGGCAAATACGTGCGCATCCGCCATGCCGATGGCTATGACACCGGGTACGGCCACCTGGCCGCCTATGCGCGGGGGCTGCACGTGGGCAGCCGCGTGCGCCAAGGCCAAGTCATCGGCTTTATCGGCTCAAGCGGCTTGGCAACTGGTCCGCACCTGCATTTCGAAATTCTGATTAACAACCGCTTCGTCAATCCGATGCGGATCAAGCTGCCGCGCGGACGCGTCCTCAAGGACGTTATGCTCGTTCAGTTCGAGCGGGACCGCAAGCAGCTCGACGCAGTCTTGGCCCACGCGAGCCGCGAGCCAGCACGCGTCGCCCAGGCACGGTGAGGCAGATTCCGCTGTTTACCCCGTTCGTTCCCGCGACAGCGGGGAACCCAAATGGAGCAGACCCCCGCGAGTGACGCAACGCCGATAGAATTTCTCACCGTTTGTTATTGTTTGTTACTTGACGTCGATCGCGTTGCGCAGTGCGAGCGGCGAGCCGATGCGATCGAGCCGTTCGATCCCCGGCGCGCCACCCGTTCCAACGATGCGTATCGAGCCATAATCGAGCATTCGCCCGAGAAGAGGCTGGTCGACGTCCACCGACGCGACTTTGTCCATGTTCATTTCCGCGGTATGCCGGGTTATGAAGCCGCGCTTGTAGATGATGCGCTTGTCGGTCACGGCGATTTCCGTGGTCCAGCGAAGAAACCAGGCGTGAATGGCGGTTATCAGCGCCAGGGCGCCGAACAGACCCCCGCTGGCGATGAGCAGCCAATCCTGGTTGATATAAATCCGTTCCAGAATGGCGAGAATAATGCCGACAACCGCGAACGCGATCGCGCGGTGGTAGACGATCCAGCTCAGGCGCCCGATCACGACGATGTTCTCGCCCGGCTGGATTACGTGCTTGATGTAGCTCATCCGGACCCCTCCGCTGCCGCCTTCCAAATGCCAAAGCCCGAGAGCCCCGACAAGGCGCGGGCAACCCTTGCGGGTCATATTGTGTCCGCCCGAGAGCGCAGACAAGGTGTTCCACCCCAAGCCGATCATATTTTATCCGCACGCCCCGAGAGCAAAGGCCATGCAGGCATCGTCCGCATCGGGCGAGAATTGCGGCCCAACCCGCGCCCGGTCCCGCCCTTGCCTACCAGCCTTCTCGGGTCGCGATCCCCAAGGGGAGAGGCGCCCAGTCGCTACGCCGCCGCGGCAACCGCAGTGCCATTGAACTTCAGGCCCTGCTTGCCCGCCGCAATCACGACCTTCTCGCCGTCCTTGATGCGGCCGGAGAGGATCAGCTCGGCCAGCGGATCCTGCACCGATTTCTGGATCACGCGCTTGAGCGGCCGCGCGCCGTAGGCCGGATCCCAGCCTCTGTCGGCGAGCCATTCGCGCGCGCTCGGCTCGAGCGCGATGGTGATCTTCCGCTCCTCCAGGAGCTTGGCAAGCCGCGCCATCTGGATATCGACGATGCGCACTATCTCCGATTTCTGCAGCCGGTGGAACAGGATGATCTCGTCCACGCGGTTGAGGAACTCGGGCCGGAAACTCGCGCGCACGATGGCCATCACCTGGTCGCGCACGGCGTCGGTGTCCTGGCCTTCCGGCTGCGCGACCAGCAGCTCGGCGCCAAGGTTCGACGTCATCACGATCAAGGTATTGCGGAAGTCGACGGTGTGGCCCTGTCCGTCGGTGAGGCGGCCGTCGTCGAGCACCTGCAGCAGTACGTTGAACACGTCGGGGTGCGCCTTCTCGATCTCGTCGAACAGAACCACCTGGTAGGGCCGCCGACGAACGGCTTCGGTGAGCGCACCGCCCTCCTCGTAGCCGACATAGCCGGGCGGCGCGCCGATCAGGCGCGCGACCGAATGCTTCTCCATGTATTCCGACATGTCGATGCGAATAAGGGCGTTCTCGTCGTCGAACAGAAACTCCGCGAGCGCCTTGGTCAGCTCGGTCTTGCCGACGCCGGTCGGGCCTAGAAACATGAACGAGCCGATCGGCCGGTTCGGGTCCTGCAGGCCGGCCCGCGAGCGGCGCACCGCGGTGGATACCGCCTTGACGGCGTCCGCCTGGCCGACCACGCGCTTGCCGATCTGCTCCTCCATGCGCAGAAGCTTCTCCTTTTCGCCTTCGAGCATGCGGTCGACCGGAATGCCGGTCCAGCGCGAGACCACTTGCGCGATATGGTTGGGCGTGACCGCCTCCTCGACCATGGCGCCCCTTCCCTCGGAAGCTTCCATGGCCTTGAGTCGCTTCTCGATCTCCGGGAGCCGGCCGTAAGCGATCTCGCCGGCGCGCTGGTATTCGCCGCGGCGCTGCGCATTGGCAAGCTCGACGCGCAACTGATCGAGTTGGTTCTTGAGCCGCTGCGCGTCGGAAAGCTTTTCCTTCTCGGACTTCCAGCGCGCCGTGAGGTCGGCGGATTTCTTCTCCAGCGCCACCAATTCGGTTTCCAGTCCGCCCAGGCGTGCGCGCGAGCCGGGATCGTGCTCCTTTTTCAGCGCCTCGTGCTCGATCTTCAGCCGAATGATCTCGCGGTCGATCGAGTCGAGCTCCTCCGGCTTGGAATCAACCTGCATTTTCAGCCGCGCCGCCGCCTCGTCTACGAGATCGATGGCCTTGTCCGGCAAAAAGCGGTCGGCGATGTAGCGGTGCGACAGCGTGGCCGCCGCGACGAGGGCGCCGTCCGTAATGCGCACGCCGTGATGGGCTTCGTATTTGTCCTTGAGCCCGCGCAGGATCGAGATGGTGTCCTCGACGCTGGGCTCGTCGATATAGACCGGCTGGAAACGGCGGGCGAGGGCTGCATCCTTCTCGACGTGCTTTTTGTATTCGTCGAGCGTGGTGGCGCCGATGCAATGCAGTTCGCCGCGGGCGAGCGCCGGCTTGAGCAGATTGGAGGCGTCCATGGCGCCGTCGGCCTTGCCGGCGCCGATGATGGTGTGCATTTCGTCGATGAAGAGGACGTAGCCGCCGGCCGAGGAGGTCACTTCCTGCAGCACCGCCTTGAGCCGTTCTTCGAACTCGCCGCGATATTTGGCGCCGGCGATCATCGCGCCCATGTCGAGGGCCAGGAGCTTTTTGTCCTCCAGGCTTTCCGGCACGTCGCCGTTGACGATGCGCAGCGCAAGCCCTTCAACGATCGCCGTCTTGCCGACGCCCGGTTCGCCGATCAGCACCGGGTTGTTCTTGGTGCGCCGCGACAGCACCTGGATGGTGCGGCGGATCTCCTCGTCGCGGCCGATCACCGGGTCGAGTTTGCCGTCGCGGGCGGCCTGGGTGAGATCGCGGGCATATTTCTTCAGCGCGTCATAGGCGTTTTCAGCGGAGGCGGAGTCGGCGGTGCGGCCCTTGCGCAAAGCCTCGATGGCGGCATTGAGGTTTTGCGGCGTCACGCCGGCAAGGCTGAGAATTTTTGCCGCTTCGCTGCCCTTTTCCAGCGCCAGCGCCAGCAAAAGCCGCTCGACGGTAACAAAACTATCGCCGGCCTTCTCGCCTGCCTTCTCGGCGGTCTCAAAAACCCGCGCCAAGGCCGGATCGAGATAGACCTGTCCGGCACCGCCGCCCGATACCTTTGGGCGCCGCGCGAGCGCAGCCTCGACGGCAGCGAGCGCCTGGCGCGAATTGCCCCCGGAACGGTCGATAAGGCCCGAGGCGAGACCCTCCGGGTCGTCGAGCAACACCTTGAGCAGGTGCTCGGGCGAGAATTGCTGGTGTCCCTCGCGCAAAGCGAGCGACTGGGCGGATTGAATAAACCCGCGGCTGCGGTCGGTGTATCTGTCGAAATTCATGGAGCTTCCCTCGGCCTATCCCGAACGCCCTTGCGGCACGGTCGGAACATCGTCATTGGGTATACTGTCTATGGCGCCGGGAAGTTTCCTGATCCAGATCAACCTGGACGGGCAGGGCCGGCACCAACGGAGACCCCTGACGGCGGTCTCCCGACGGATATGGGGATGCGGTCGCGTGGGGGAAGAGGCACGAGGTATCGTGTAACGCAAGAGCGCCCGGCTCGGCAGGTTAATTAATAATGCATTAGGCGCGCCGGGTTTAGTATCGCCACGGCAAAGTGCGGTGGAGAAGACCATGGCCGAGCGCCGGCGTTCGCCCCGGCAGAGGAGCTTCTTGCGCGGTTGCATCTACTTCAACCAGCGCCGCGGTGCGGTGGACTGTCTCATTCGCGATGTTTCCAGCGATGGGGCGCGGGTGATCTTCTCCGATGCGGTGAGTGTCCCCGACATCGTCGAGCTTCATATTCCGCAAAAGGAGCGGACCTTGCGCGCGCGCGTGCAATGGCGCCACGGTGACGAGGTCGGCCTCGCCTTTACCGATGCCCCCGCGATGTCGAGTGCGCCGGCACCGGCAGAAGCCGGCGAAATGGCACAACGCGTCGGCAAGCTCGAAGCCGAAGTCGCTGCCCTGCGCCGTCTGCTCAGGCGGCTCAAGAGCGAGTTGCCGGGCGCCGACGAGGACGCGGCCTGACCGCGCGCTGGTGTGGCGGTTCGGAAGTCCGCATCGTTCTTGCCGCGAGCTTACCGCGATCTCGTCATGCGGACTTCCGAGCCAAAGCCACACTGGATCAATAGGTCGCCAGTGTCCCTCGATTCCGAAGCTCGCAAACGAGCGGGCCGCAAAATGATGCGAAGTTCGGAATCGGGCCACCCGCGCTCATTCCGGTCGGATTTCGCACAAGCTTAAACCGGCTGAGCGATGGCGTCGGCGATCGCAACCGTTCGGCGGGCCATGTCGGCGTGCAGCCGCTCGACCATGCGGCCGTCGATCTGAATGACGCCTTTGCCCGCATTCTCGGAAAGATCGAAGGCAGCGATGATTTTGCGCGCCCACGTCACCTCCTCGGCCGTCGGCGCGAAGGCTTCGTTGCACAGACCGATCTGCTGCGGATGGATCAGCGTCTTGCCGTCAAAACCGAGATCGCGCGCCTGCCGGCATTCCTGCGCAAAACCTTCGGCATCGCCGAGGTCGTTATAGACGCCGTCGAGGATGTCGAGGCTGAAGGCGCGCGCCGCGGCGACGCAAGTCATCAGCCACGGCAGCATCGGCGCGCGGCCGGGTACGATGCGCGCGCGGGTGTCCTTGGCGAGATCGTTGGTGCCCATGACGAAGCCGGAGAGCCGCGTCGCCGGATCGCGCGCCGCCGCGGCGATGTCGCGGGCGTTGAGCATGGCGAGCGGCGTCTCCATCATCGCCCAGAGGCGCACGCCCGCCTCGCTCGGAACGCCGACCAGGTGCTTGGCGACTTCGCGAAGCTCATCAGGCATCGATACCTTCGGTACCAGGATGGCGTCGGGACCGGCGGCGGCGACGGCGAGATCGTCGCGCCACCAGGCGGTGTCGAGGCCGTTGATGCGCACCAAAACCTCGCGGTGGCCGAAGCCGCCCTGCTTCAAGGCCTCGACGATCAATTCGCGCGCCTTGGCCTTGGCGTCGGGCGCCACCGCGTCTTCGAGATCCAGAATGACGCCGTCGGCCGGCAGTTGGCGCGCTTTTTCCAGCGCGCGCGCATTCGAGCCGGGCATGTAGAGAAAACTGCGCCGCGGGCGGACACTCATCATTGGCTACCCTCCGTTCCGACCCAAATTAGCGGTCCTGCAGGCAACGTGCCACTGCGGCTTGCCGCCGATTGCGGCCGCCCGCCGGCGGGTGCGCAATGCGGCGACCGGGAAGTTCATCCAAGTGGCGGCGGATGATCACGCGCGGCTCTTCGCGCGGGAATCGTCGTCCCGAGGTGCCCGCGCGAAGCGCGGGCCTCGAACGACGCGGCCCCGGCGCAATCGAAATCGCTTCGCGATTTCGAACATGCTTAGTGCCCAAGTCGGCAACAGCCGACTTGGGTGCCATTCATCCTTCGAGGGCCGCGATGTCCGCTTTTCGCTAAAGCTCGTGTGACAGCGGACATCGACCAAATTACCGAATTACGAATTACGGTGACAGTGCATTTATCCTAAATCCGTGAGTTGCAGCCCTAAAAGTGCTCGCAAACCTCTTGGAATTTCAGGCAAATTAGGAAAATCGAACAAGTGCGGAGCGGTTCCAATTTGGAGACCTCTAAGGTGGCTTATTTACTTACAAAGTCAAAGACTTCCGCGCAATGAGGTCCTCCAACTGCCGGATTTAGGTTTATTTGATAGACCGAAGCAGAGACGCAGTTAAGTGCACTGTCACCGTAATTTTGCGTAATTTGTAATTTCCCGTAATTTCCAAACCGTTGCGGGGCTGCTCACAACTCAAGAGCTGGGCGATGCGGCTCGCCAAGCGAGCCGGCATGCGCAAGGCCAAGGTGGCGCTGGCGCGCAAGCTGGCGGTGATCATGCATCGCATGCTCGCCGACGTGAAGACATTCGATCCGATCAAATCCGCCGCAGCCAAATCGCTCGCTGCGGCGGCCTAACGGGAGAAAACGGTTTTCGGGCGGGCCACGACACCAGGCCTTCCGAAGCGAAGTCGCTTCGCCGGGACGATGGATCAGGTCAGACCGCAATCCGGGAAGTTGGCATTGCGACCACGCATCCGTAGATTGGCCGACCTATCCTGCTACGCACCCCATCAGGCGA
>JAKAPE010000165.1 GCA_021811945.1 Pseudomonadota bacterium
GGCTCAACCGCTGCCGCCGCCTCGCCAAGGACTGGGAAAATCTCAACCGCAACGCCCTCGCGTTCTTGAAACTCGCGTCCATCCGCCTCATGCTGCGAAAGCTTTGTCAGCGCGCGGCCGAACTGCACCACACCTCATCGGGTTGCATCCCGATTGAGCGTGCCGCTGCGGCAATGGCAGCATCGCTTCCGGCGTATCGACCTCGAACGACGCAAGCCGGGCGTACCTGGCGGAGCTGGCGGACGGCGTGTTCGCGCCGCAATACGGCCCCCGCGGCGGCTATTTCCTTTGCGTGTCGAAGAAAATTTGGATCTCCACTGGATTGAGGGAGAATCGAAATGGGTTACCGTGACGACAGGCGCGAGCTGCACCCAACAACCGTGATTCCGGTCGGACATTGGTTTCAGTCGCGCACACAAGCGAAGAAACATCTTTGCATCGAAACGATTCCATCGAGACCTCGCCCTGCGAGGAAAGCCTGCATGGAGGTCGGGAGCGATACCGGCATCCATGAACCCTTTTCGGCCATGTTTGATGCGGATAGTCTTGATGCGGGCACTCTTGGCGCGGGCGAGGGCATGTACCTTCCGAGATTGGTTTGGCTGATGCGCACAGCCTTGAAACTGCTGGCGCGTCTGCTTCACTTGCTGAGGGCGACACCCATTGGCATTCGATTTATTCATCCACTCGGAATAGTTGCCGTTGCATTGTTGCTTGGCGTCGCGCTTAGCCGATCGGCCCTCGCTCAGGGCAGCGCCGTTACCGCCGCCGGCCCCGCCGCGAGTCCGACCTTGGCGCAGCCGACCGTATCGCCTGCTCCGGCCAGCGCGCCCGCTCCCACGGCCGCGCAGCCGCGGCCGCCTGCGGCGAGTGCACCGCCTGCCAAGGCCGAGTCAAAGGCCGCGGGAGCCGTTGCCGGCGCCGCCGCGCCACCTCCCGGCCAGCCCGCCGTCGCCAGCGCCGAGCTGCCGCAGGATCTCTCGCCCTGGGGCATGTTCCTTCATGCCGACGACCTCGTCAAAGCCGTGATGATCGGGCTCGCTCTCGCTTCGCTGGTGACCTGGACGGTGTGGATCGCCAAGAGCCTGGAATTGCGCGGCGCCCGCCGCGCCGCCCAAGCGGGGCTGCGCACTCTCGCCCAGTGCGTGACGCTGGCGCAGGCGTACGAGCAGTTGCACGACGGCACCTCGCCGGTGGCGCAGCTCATGCAGACGGCGGTGGGCGAGATCCGGCTGTCGGCCAGCCTGCGCCGCGACGGCCTCAAGGAGCGTATCGCCTTGCAGCTCGAACGCATCGAGTTGGCGGCGAGCCGTAAGATTTCCCGCGGCACCGGCGTGCTCGCCACCATCGGTTCGACTGCGCCCTTCGTCGGCCTGTTCGGCACGGTGTGGGGCATCATGAACAGTTTTATCGGCATCTCCCATGCGCACACGACCAACCTCGCGGTGGTGGCGCCGGGTATTGCCGAAGCGCTGCTGGCGACCGCGCTCGGGTTGGTCGCCGCAATTCCGGCGGTCATGATCTACAACGTGCTGGCGCGCGCGACGGCACATTACCGCGCGCTCATCGGCGATGCCTCCGCGCAGGTGATGAAGCTTGTCAGTCGCAACCTCGATCGCGCCGGGCTGGCGTCGCCGCAGGCCGCGGAGTAGCGCTATGGCGATGCGTCTCGATCAAGGCGGGGACGAGCTTGAGGAGGTGCACGGCATCAATGTCACGCCGTTCATCGACGTGATGCTGGTGCTGTTGATCATCTTCATGGTGGCGGCGCCGCTCGCCACCGTCGACGTTCCGGTCAATCTGCCCTCCTCCAATGCCGAGCCGAAACAGCAGCCGGACAAGCCGATCTACCTCACCGTAAAATCCGACTTGAGCCTCACCATCGGCGACGACACCGTCAGCCGCGCCAATCTTGGCGGCGTGCTCGACGGCGCCACCGGCGGCGACAAGGACAAGCGCATCTTCCTGCGCGCCGACCGCAGCGTGCCCTATGGCGAGGTCATGGCGGTGATGGACGACCTGCGCGCGGCGCGCTATCTCAAGATCGCGCTCGTCGGGTTGGAAATGCGGGAAGCGAAATGAGCGCGCCCTTGCCGGCTTTCTGGCTCGAGGATGCGAGCCCGCGCGACCTCGTGCGCTGGGCAGCGGCAGGAAGCGTTGTCGTCGCGGTCTATGCGGCCGCCGTCGCCGCCTACCTTCTCTGGCGGCCGCCGCCGCAGGAAATCGGCGACGATGCCGACGTGGTGATGGTCGAACTTGCGCCGAGTGACGCCGCGCCGGACGCGCAGACGCGCGATGCCGCGCCCGCGCCGGAAGACATGATCGAGTCGCGGGCGATGCCGCAGCCGCAGGAAAAGCCGCCAGAGCCGGAAGCCAAAATTGAGCCGCCGCCCGACGATAGCCCGACGGCCATTCCGGCAACGCCGCCAGCGCCGCCAGAAAAGATTCAACCGACGAGGCCGCCGGCACCGATGACGGCCGAGCGCGCAAAAGGCGGAGCGCCGCATATCGCGCCGTCGTGGGCGACGCGCCTGGTCAGGCGCCTGCAACGTTTCAAGCGTTATCCGCGCGCCGCGCAGGCGCGCAGCGAGCAAGGCGTCGTTCTTCTGAGCTTCAGCCTCGACCGCAATGGCCACGTGCTCGCGCGCCGCATTGTCCGTAGCTCGGGCTATCGCGCCCTCGACGAGGAAGTAATGGCCATGATCACGCGGGCGCAACCGCTGCCGGCCTTCCCGGCGAGTATGCCGCAGCAGCGTCTCGATCTCACCGTGCCGATTCGCTTTTCGCTGCGCTGAATACTCTCCAGTCGACCCAGTCGCCGTTTCCGGACGGCAAAGGGCTCCGGCGACTTCAGGTGGAGCGCGCTATGCAGAAAAGCCACCCTTAGCGCAGCTCAGGCACGCACCTCCTCCCTATCGGATGGAAAGCTATTGATTATGCAGTAATTTCCGCATCGCCTATCGCAAAATCGTTGCAAATATGCCGCACTTGGAAAAATCTACTAATTGGCCCGAATGATTGGCCAGAGTTCCTGCCTAATTTCCTTAGAACCGGCAAGCAAAGTGGCGCGAATCACTTAGGCGTTGCAGCCGTCCTCAGAAAGCGTCGATAGATATGTCTGTCCATCGCGGCTGCCTTTGGTTTGGCGTTTTGACTTCTACGCCAGGATCAATAAAACCAAGACGTCAGAAGCGGGCAAGGTGGTCGATCGCCGTGCAATCCGGACAGGTCCAATGAGCATCGGGGTTCCGAACATCCCGAACTGTCGGTTGACCGTGATTGGAGTTCTTGCGACGGGCCTCGTGCTTGCGGCATGCACGGCGTCGCCTACCTCGCCTCCGCGGTCGGCGACGACTGCGGAGGGCCTCCTGGGAATGACCAATGCACCAGGGCCGGCCGACAGTAGCCTCGGCGAGCGCGAGTTGTCGCCGCAGGAAAAGAAGGTCATCACCGACGCCGTTGCGCTCTCGATCAAAGACCCGGCTTCGGCGAAGTACAAATGGACGAGATTTCCGGCTATGGTCGAAGGCTCGGTCAACTATTGCGCCGCCGTGGACGCCAAAAGCCCCTATCCCGCCTACAACGGCCGGCAGAACTACATCGTCGAAGTCAAGGTCTCGGGCGGCAAGGTTTCCTCGGCGGTCGTCGGCCTCATTGCCGGCGGCAAGGATGCCGCGATCGTGACCAAGATGTGCGCCAAATACGGCCTCAATCCCAACAAAGCCAGTTGAGACCGACGGTCGAAACTCCTACGATGCCGGGTTCCATTCCTCTGCGCTGGCGCCGGCGAGCGATTGAACACGCGCCTCGTCGGCGGCAAGTTCGCGTGCCGGACCCGAATAGACGATATGACCATCGTCGAGCACATAGGCGTGGTCGGCGATCTCGAGGCTCATGCGCACGTTTTGCTCGACCAGGAGCACTGAAATGCCCTGTTCGCGCATCTTCGCCACGATGCGAAAGACTTCGCGGGTGATGAGCGGCGCGAGCCCCTGCGAGGGCTCGTCGAGAATGAGGAGCTTGGGGTTGAGAAGAAGCGCGCGCGCGATGGCGAGCATTTCCTGCTCGCCGCCGGATAGCTGCCGGCCGCGGTTCAGCCGGCGCTCGGCGAGCCCGGGGAACAGCCGATAGATGCTCTCCGGCGACCACGGCCCTGGGCGTTCCAACGGCACCAGGAGGTTCTCGCCCACGGTAAGGTTGGAAAATATCTTGCGCCCCTCCGGGACATAGCCGACGCCCAGCGATGCAACGCGGAACGGCGGCCAGCGTGTGATGTCGGTGCCGAAGGTGCTGACGCGGCCGTCGCGCGGCGGCGTCAAGCCCATGAGGCTGCGCAACGTTGTCGTCTTGCCGGCGCCGTTGCGACCGAGAAGCGCGGTGACCTGACCTTCGGCCGCTTCCAGGCTGACGCCGTGGAGGATGTGGCTCTTGCCGTAATAGGTATGCAGGCCTTCGGCGGTGAGCGCGACGGTCATGCGGCTTGGCCCAGATATGCCGTCTGCACAGCCTCGTTGGCGGCGATCTCCTGCGGGGTACCTTCAGCGAGGAAACTACCCTGATCGAGCACGGTGATGCGGTCGGCGAGGTGGAACACGACGCGCATGTCGTGTTCGATCAGAACGATGGTCAATTTGCCGTCCTTGTGCAGGCGGCGGATCAACTGCGTGATGGCGTAGGTCTCCTGATCGCCCATGCCGGCGGTCGGCTCATCAAGCAGCAGCAGGCGGGGATTGAGCGCCAGCGCCATCACGATCTCGGTGGCGCGCTGGTCGCCATGGGACAACTCGCCCACCAGCCGGTCGGCCTTGTCGGCAAGGCCACCCATTTCGAGCAGTTCGGCAACATGCGCGGCAACCTTGGCGTCGGCCGAGCGCGACAACCACGGACGCAGGCGATAGCCGGAGGCGACCTCGACCGGGATGCGCAGATTTTGCCGCACCGACAATTCCGGGAAGACCTCGGTGACCTGAAACGTACGGGCAATGCCGCGCCACACCCGGCGCGCCGGCAGCAAAGCGGTGACGTCCTCGCCGTCGAAAATGATGCGGCCCGAACTCGGCCGCAGAAACCCGCTGATCAGGTTGAAGAACGTCGTCTTGCCGGCGCCGTTCGGGCCGATGACGGCGCGCAACTGCCCGGCCTCGACCGTCATCGACACGTCGTTGACGGCGATCAGGCTGCCGAAATGCTTGGAAACGTGCTCGACCTGCAACAGGCTCATGGCACGACCTTGCGCCGAATGATGCCGAGCACGCCGCGCGGGAAGAACAGCACCACGAGGACGAAGAACAGGCCGATGAACGACATCCAGTTCTGCGTCATGGTCGAGACATAGTCCTGCAACACGACGTAAATTGCGGCACCGATCAGCGGGCCCCAGAAGCTGCGCATGCCGCCGAGCACGGCCATGATCACGAACACGCCTGATTGCTCCCAGTACAGAGTGTGTGGATCGGCGAAATTGTTCAGCAGGGCGTAGAGCGTGCCGGCCAATCCCACGAACGTGCAGGAGATGAGCCAGGAAAGCCAGATATGGCGATCCACGGGCACGCCGAGAAAGCGGGTCCGCCGCTCGTTCTCGCGGATCGCCAGCAGCGTGCGGCCGAACGGCGAGCGCAGCAGCGCCGCCATGATGGCGACGGCAACGGCAAAGAAGAACAGCACGAAATAATAGAAGGTCACCGGGCTGTGCAGGATGTCCAGCCTGGCGAAGCCGAAATCGATCGGCTGGCGGCTCCAGTTCGACAGGCCGTCGTCGCCGCCGGTCACGTTGTTCCAGCGAAAGGCGATGAAATAGAAGACCTGCCCAAAGGCGATCGTCACCATCGCAAAATAGATGCCGCGCAGGTGAACGATCAGCAGCCCGATGATCGCGGCCGCCACGACGGCGGTCAAAACGCCGACTGCCATGCCGGCAAGGGTGCTGGGAAGCAGATATTTGATAGTAAGGCCGGCGCCGTAGACGCCGAGGCCGAAATAAGCGGCATGGCCGAATGACAGGACGCCGGTAAAGCCGAGCAAAAAATTGAGCGCGGTGGCGGCGAGCGCCATCACCAGCACCTCCGTGCCGAGCTGGGTGTAGCCGCCAACCCGGTTGATCCAGAACGGCATGCTCAGCAGCGCCAGCCAGATGACCGCGGCGCCGACATATTTCGGGTAGTCCTGCGGGCCGTCTTTCATCAGAAGCGCCCTTCTTCGCCGAACAGGCCGCGCGGGCGCACCAGCAAAACCAGGCCCATCATTACGTAGATCATCGCCTCGCTGGCGGAGGGAAACCATACTGTGACGACGCCGGAGGCAACGCCGATCAGCAGCCCCCCGACCAGCGTTCCCGGCAGGCTCCCCAGCCCGCCAATGATGATGGCAACGAAGCTCGGCATGATCAGGTCGCTGCCAATGGTCGGCTGCAGGCCGAGCATGCCGGCTGCCAGCACGCCGGCAAGCCCCGCCAGGTAGATGCCGAGCCCGAAATTGAGGCTGCGCAGGATGCGCACGTTGACGCCGAGCACCGAGACCGTCTCGAGATCGAGCGTGCCGGCGCGGATGCGCACGCCGAGCCGGGTGTAGCTGAGGATCAGGAACAGCGCGATCACCGCCGCTGTGACCAACAGCACCATGAACAGCCGATAGCCCGTAAGAAAGAAGAAGCTGCTGCTGAGCGGGCTTGACAGCGAGTCGGGTATGGAGAACGGCAGCGTCTGCGGCCCCCAGATGAAGCGGGTGCCGTCTTCAAGCATGAAGGCGAGGCCGAAGGTCAAGAGCAGGCTGTAGAGCGGATCGCGGCCATAGAGCCGGCGGATCAGCAGCCGCTCGATGACGAGCCCGAACAAGGCGGTGAGCAGTGGCGATATCACCAAGGCGCCCCAAAAGCCGAGATACGGGATAAGTGCGAAGGCGAGGTAGGCGCCAACCGCCAGAAACCCGCCATGGGCGAAATTGATGACGCCCGAGAGGTTGAGAATGAGCGATAACCCCAAGGCCATGAGGGCATAAAACGCCCCGACGATCAGGCCATTGAAGACGTTGTAGAGAATGAGCTGGGTCATCGGAGGGAGGGCTTCGCGCCGGATCGGCCTAGGCAAACATTAGAGTTGATCACCTTGCCACAGACTTTGCGCGACAAGTCCATGTCATAGCCAGTCGATAGCAAATAGACGAGCGTAAAGCCCTGCCTGCGCCAAGCGTGCGGCGAGCTGCGGGGGCGGAAGGCTTGCCCCCGAGCGCTCTGTCCCACATCAGGCCGGCCACTTCATCTTGCAGCCGGTCTCGGCGACCGGCAGCGCCGCGTCGACACCCTTAACCTCCTGGTCGACGACGAAGAGGTCCTCGGGATCGTCTTTGCCGTGCTCCTGGGCGTGGCCGACATAGAGCGTCGGCATGAGCTGGTTGTCGCCCTTTCGGTAGAACGGCTCGTTCGGCATCAAGGCAATTTCCGGCGGCAGCTTCCAGTTCTGCAGGAATTTCGCCATCTTGTGCCCATCGAGTGACTTTGTGCCGGCGGCGGCGTGCGCGCAAGTCCAGACTGACACGTAGCCGAACCAATGACGCGCCGTCGGCACCTTGCCCCCGTTGCGTTTGCGTATGTCGGCTACGAACTCTTTGATATGAGGAACGTTGGGCTGCTTCCAGTACCACTCGAACACCCAAGTGCCGATCCGCGCGGACGGCGGCAGCCCTTCGAGAACCTCCAGCTCCTGCTGAGCGCCGGCGATGTGGTACTTCTTGTTGAGGCCGAACTGCACCGCTTGCTTGAGCGAATTGACCGCGTCCTGTCCGGCGGTGAGGAAGATGATGACGTTCGGGTTGGCGGCCTGCGCTTTGATGAGATACGACGAGTAGTCGGTGGCGCCGAGCGGGGTCAGCGACGCGCCGACCTCGGTGCCGCTGTATTTCTTCAGCGTCGCCTCGAAGCCCTGCTGCAAGGTATGGCCGAAGGCGTAATCGGGAGTGATGAAGTACCACTTCTTGCCGTACTTATCGATCAGCGTCTTGCCGACCGCTTCGGTTTCCATGCGCGTCGTATTGCAGACACGGAAAACGTTCCAATGGCAGTCCGTGCCGGTGACGGCATCGGTGTGGCCGCCGGTGACGATGTGCAGGACGCCGGCCTGACTCGCCAGATCTCCGAGGGCAACCGCCATCGCCGAATTGACGTTGCCGAGCAGGAAGTTGACCTTGTCGCGGTCGATCAGCTTGTGCCCCTTCTGCACCGCGACGCCGGTGTCGCTGCTGGTCGAATCCTCGGAAATGAGCTCGACCTTGCGACCGAGGATGCCGCCTTTCTTGTTGATTTCGTCGACCGCGAGCTGGCAACCGATCTGCTCGTTCTTGCCGAGCTGGGCATAGGTGCCGGTGAGCGGATCGTTGAGCCCGATCTTGACCGGCTCGTCGGCGAGGGCCTTCACGACGAACGGGCTCGCAACCTGCATGGCGCCGAGCGCCAGACCCGCCTTCAGCACCGTCCGGCGTTGCACCGGACGGCTCGCAACATGCTTGAACATCGCAATCTCCTTTAAGCTTTTCCTCGTTACAGCCGTTCCTTCGCTGCCGTTTCGCCCCCAACCGCAATCGCGCCAACCAATACAGCATGCTATGGCCCTATGAGGCAAAGGGAAATGCTGAGGCTATATCGTTCCGGCGCGGTTGCCTTTGCCGCGGCGCTCACGCCGCCGACGGCGGCTCGTCGGCTGCAAAGAGGCTATCCCACGCGCGATTGAGCGCGGCGAATGCCTCATCGAATGGTGAGACAAAGAGCCGCTCACCCTGCCGTTTGAGGAGGCCGAGCCGTTCGAGCCCGGCGAGGGCGTCAGCCACCGCGAATTCGCGGTCGAGTCCGAAGGTGGCGAGCAGCCAGGCCTTGATGCGGCAGTCGAGGTCGGCTGCCGTCGGCGGGTTCGCGGCAACGTGCAGGAAATGGTAGGCCAGAAACGCCTCCTTGCATTCCTGCTCCTCGGCGGCGCCAATCACGTAATCGAAAATCCCGGCGTTGTTGTTGACGTTGCGGTAGTAGATGTTGTCGGTGAGCTCGATTTGATATTTGAGCGATTGGCGCTGATATTTGACCCATTGCCGGGTAATGAAGCCGCCCAGCGCGATAAGTCCGCTGAGCGCGGCGAGCGCCGTCTTCGTGTCGGCGTCCTTGAGTGCAGTGCCGACGCCGAAATAGAATCCGAACAGCAGGAACAAGACTGTGATGGTGGCATAGATTTTGAGTAGGATGGGAATGCCTCCGGCGATCGCCGGAACGCCGAGGACGAGCTTGTCGCCGCTGCTTAACACCACGCGCGCATTGGGAAACAGCGCATTGAGATCGCCGCTCGCTATGTTGCGGAAGCATTTGAGCAGCACCGAGCCGGGCCGCAGCTTGCGGCGTTCGAGCGCGCGCAGTTCGCGCCGCGAGCCGATTTCGGCCGCCGATTTCATCGCGGCGAAAAGGACAACGTCGTCATAGACCTCGGCCGTAATCTTGCGCCGCCTCCGGCCGAACCACCGCGAGGCCTCGAATTCTTCGAGGTGAGTCCCGCGGCGGTAGAAGCGCACTTCGCGGAAATCGTCGAGCGGGGCGGCGACCGCGACGCGCAGCACCGTGCGCCGGCGATGCGTCTCGTTGATCTCGGCATGCGGCAGCTCGACGAAGTTGGCGCTCTTGAGCACCTCGTCGAACGATTGCACGAGGTCGGCGTATGAGCGCTCGATCAGTTTGTCGCCGATCCCCGCATGCGGCACGATCTCGGGGTTGAAATAATAATAGTCGCTGCGCAGGCGCTCGAGCGCGGCAAAATATTCATAGTGATAGATCGCCGCCAGCTTGTCGTAGAACCGGCGAAATTTTTCGCGTTCGATGGCGGCGAACCCGCCGTGCTCGGTCAAGGCGGAGAGAATGTCGCTTTTGCGGATCGGAATGAACCGATCGCGCGCCGGCGCGGCTCCTTTCTTCGCCTGCGGCAAAGCATCCCCCTCAGCCAAGCGGGATCATCGGCGCCACGAGATGGCTCGGATGTTGCTCGTCGTCACAGAGCTTTTCTCTGAGCTTTCCATCGCGTTTCCCCCATTATGGCGAAGC
>JAKAPE010000166.1 GCA_021811945.1 Pseudomonadota bacterium
TTTCGCCTTCGAGACGTTTCTCCGTGCCGAACCGGTCCTCACCACGTCGATGAAGTCAGTCGGCGAGGCGATGGCGATCGGCCGCACGTTTCAGGAGAGCTTGCAGAAGGCGCTGCGCTCGTTGGAAACCGGCCTGACGGGCCTCGACGAGATTACGATCGAAGGTCTCGGCCAGAGCGACGACAAGAACGCCATTCGCGCCGCGCTCGGCACGCCCTCGCCCGATGGAATTCTCAAAGTCGCGCAAGCCATGCGACTCGGTATGAGCGATGCGGATATCCATACCGCCTGCCGGATCGATCCGTGGTTTCTGACACAAATTCGCGGCATCGTTGAAACGGAGAACGAGATTCGCTCGAGAGGCGTGCCGAACACGCCGGGAGCACTGCGACGGCTCAAATCGATGGGCTTTTCCGACGCCCGGCTCGGTCGGCTCACCGGCCGGGCCGCCGACGAGGTCTCGGCGCATCGGCGGGCACTCGGCGTGCGGCCGGTGTTCAAACGCATCGACACCTGTGCCGCCGAATTCGCTTCGCCGACCGCCTACATGTATTCGACCTACGAGGTTCCTTTTGCCGGCCGCGCCGTGGACGAGGCGGTGCCTTCCGACAAAAAGAAAGTCGTCATCCTCGGCGGCGGGCCTAACCGTATCGGCCAAGGCATCGAGTTCGACTATTGCTGCTGCCATGCCGCCTTCGCCCTCGACGAGGTCGGCTACGAGACCATCATGGTCAACTGCAACCCGGAGACGGTCTCGACCGATTACGACACCTCCGATCGGCTTTATTTCGAGCCGCTCACCGCCGAGGACGTGATCGAGATCATCGACACAGAACGCGGCAACGGCATTCTGCACGGGGTCATCGTGCAGTTCGGCGGGCAGACACCGCTCAAGCTCGCCGAACCGCTGGAGAAGGTGCAGGTCCCGATCCTCGGCACCTCGCCGGATGCCATCGACCTTGCCGAAGACCGCGACCGCTTCAGAGAACTCCTCGACCGGCTCGGACTACGGCAGCCGGACAGCGGCATCGCCACCAGTCCGGAAAAAGCCCGCGCGATCGCCGATGAGGTCGGCTATCCGATCGTGATCCGCCCCTCTTATGTGCTCGGCGGCCGCGGCATGGAGATCGTGCATGACGCTATCCACCTCGATCGTTACGTCGCCCGTCTCGCCGCCGACCTCGACCGGCCCTCGGAGCTGGCGGTATCTGACAAGCGGCCGCTGCTCATCGACCGCTACCTGACCGACGCCGTCGAGGTCGATGTCGACTGCCTCGCCGACAAGAGCGGCAGCTACATCGCCGGCATCATGGAGCACATCGAGGAGGCCGGAATCCATTCCGGCGATTCGGCCTGCTCGCTACCGCCGCATTCGCTCGATCAAAAGACTATTGCCGAACTCGGGCGGCAAACGCGCGCACTTGCGCGAGCGCTCAAGGTAGGCGGCCTGATGAACGTGCAATTCGCCATCAAGGATGGCGACATTTACGTGCTCGAGGTCAATCCGCGCGCCTCGCGCACGGTGCCCTTCGTCGCCAAGGTGACGGGCGTTCCGGCGGCGAAGATCGCGGCGCGCATCATGGCCGGAGAGGAGCTGAAGAGCTTCACGCTGAAGCCGCAGAACTTCGCGCCCGGCACCGCCCGCCATGTCGGCGTCAAGGAGGCGGTGTTTCCTTTCGCCCGCTTCGGTGCCGCGGTCGATACTGTGCTTGGGCCGGAGATGAAATCGACCGGCGAGGTCATGGGGATTGACCGCGACTACAATGTCGCCTTTGTCAAAAGCCAGCTTGGCGGCGGCTCGCGGTTGCCGAGGAAGGGGACCGTCTTTGTATCGGTGAGGGACGCCGATAAGCCGCGCATTCTCGGCGCCGTCCGCCTGCTCGCCGACCTGGGCTTTCGTGTTTTGGCGACCTCGGGGACCGAGCGCTACCTGGTCGCTGCAGGAGTGACCGCGACAAGGATCAACAAGGTGGCGGAAGGCCGCCCGCACATCGTCGATGCCATCAAGAACGGCGATGTCCAGCTCGTCTTCAACACCACGGAGGGCGCGACGGCGCTCAACGACAGCCGGTCGCTTCGGCGCGCCGCCCTCTTGCATAAAGTGCCGTACTACACCACTCTCTCAGGGGCCGTCGCCGCCGCGCAGGGCATCAAGGCCTATCTCGGGGGCGACCTCGAGGTTTGTGCGCTGCAAAATTATTTTGCGGGCCGCCCGTAATCCGCGATCGGAGCAGCGCAAGCGGCGGCACGTAGTGAGACAAGGTTTGGTCGCGCGGCCGGACTAATGCTCCGGCCCGCGATTGGATTTTTGTCTTTGCGGGCATGGAGGTTCGAGAGCGATGGAAAAGATTCCGATGACGGCAGAGGGCTACGCGACGCTCGAAGCGGAGCTGAAGCATTGCCAGCAGGTCGAACGGCCCCGCATCATTCAGCAAATTACCGACGCGCGCACCCACGGCGACCTTTCCGAGAACGCCGAATACCACGCCGCCAAGGAATCGCAGTCGCTCAATGAAGGGCGCATCGCCGAACTCGAGGACAAATTGGCGCGCGCGGAAGTCATCGATGTGTCGAAGCTCTCCGGGGATACGATCACCTTCGGCGCGACTGTCACCTTGATCGATGAGGATACCGACAAGAAGGCCGTGTGGCAGATTGTCGGCGAGCCCGAGGCGGACGCGAAGAAGGGCAAGATTTCCATCACCTCCCCGCTCGCGCGCGCCCTCGTCGGCAAGAAGAAGGGCGCTCAGGTCGAGGTTGTCACCCCCGGTGGCGCCAAGGCCTACGAGATCGTCAAAGTGGAGTGGAAATAGACTTTCCCTGCCCTGTCCGGATCAAGCCCGCGCATGACGTAAAGAGTGGTTCGATCCAAACGGAAGCCTTCGATCCAAACGGAAGCCGTGGCCGAAATGAGCAAATAGGCGCTGCCGCCCTTTCCTGTCGCCGCTGCGGCGGGTTTTTTTATTGTCAGAACGGAATCTCGTCGTTCATGTCGCCGCGGCCGGCACCGCTTCTGCCGGGCGCGCCCGCGCCCGCCCCGCCCGCCCCGGCAGCGGCGATCTTGCGGGTCGGTCCCGGCGAGCCGAACTCGCCCGCGGCCTCCTCGCCGGCCCCGCCGCCTGCGCCGCCGCCGGCCCCGATGCGGTCGAGCAACGTCAGTTCGCCGCGGAATCCCTGCAGCACCACCTCGGTCGAGTAGCGGTCCGCTCCCGACTGATCCTGCCATTTGCGCGTCTGCAATTGGCCTTCGATATACACCTTCGAGCCTTTCTTGAGGTACTGCTCGGCCACGCGGCAGAGATTTTCGTTGAAGATGACCACGCGGTGCCACTCGGTCTTTTCCTTGCGCTCGCCGGTCGCCTTGTCGCGCCAGGATTCCGACGTCGCGAGGCGCAGATTGACGATCGGCCGCCCGTCCTGGGTGCGACGCACTTCTGGGTCGGCGCCGAGGTTGCCGACTAGGATCACCTTATTGACGCTTCCTGCCATGACACATTCGCTCCTGACACATTTGTTCCTGACACATTCGCTCCATGAAACATTCTTCCACCGCCGCTGTTGCCGCCCGGCGCGCCGCCGCCCCGCGGCAGCCTAGAGCCAGGCGCCGCCGGCATTCCAGCCGGCAGCGGCGCGCCTACCCCTTTTCCACACACTTTCGCGTGCCGCCGGCGCACTGTTCACCCGATTGTTCTTATTTTGTTCCGAACCAAAACGCAAGAGGCTAAAATAATGCGCTCCGCCGGCCCGATTTCCGACGGATTTATGCGTCAAGAAACCGACCGCTAGGGTGTGAGGGAATCAAGTCGTATACCTAGCCAGGCAGCGGAAAGTCGCCCGTTGTTGCTTTTGGGTGACATCTTTTGCGTGCGAGATCAGCTACTTATTGCTTGGCCAGCCGGAGAAGACAATCACACCGGCCGGTAGCGCGGGCAAGGAGGCAGCATCGCACATGACGGTCCCGCATGGCGGATGATGTGTGCGGGTGGCGTAGGATAGGTAGCGTTAAGACGGGTCGCGAATGTGGGACAGGAGAGTCGCATGAAGCGGATGTTGATGGCTGGGGCGCTGGCGTTGGCCGCCGGCAGCATTGGGGGACAGGCATTGGCGGCCGATCTGACGCCGCCTCCCCCGCCGCCACCGCGGGCGCCGGCAACCTACGTGCCCGCCCCGGCGCCGGTTTTTTCCTGGACCGGCATCTATCTCGGCATCAACGGCGGCTATGGGTTTGGCACGACGGATTGGACTCCTCCTCCTCCGGCTAGCTCATTTAACGCCAACGGTTTCCTGGTCGGCGGCACCGTCGGCGGCAATTACCAGATGGGGTCGTTCGTGCTCGGCCTCGAAGGTGACTGGGACTGGTCCAACCTCAACGGCTCGGCGTCTTGCGGAAAGCCCGGTGCGCCGCCCGCAACTTGCGAAACCAAGAGCGACTGGCTCGGCACCGCGCGCGGCCGCGCCGGCTGGGCATGGGACCGCATCTTGTTCTACGGCACAGGCGGCGCCGCGTTCGGTGACCTCCAGGCCGGAAAGGGCGCGTTGCCCTTCGCCAGTGCCACGGAAATCGGCTGGACCGCCGGCGCCGGCATCGAAGCGGCCATCACGCCGAACTGGACCGCCAAGGTCGAATATCTCTATGTCGATCTGGGTAACCTGTCCTGTCCCGCCGCGAGCTGCGGCGGAGTGGACACGGTCTCGCTCAAAGAGAACGTCGTGCGCGCCGGCGTGAACTACAAGTTCGGCTGGTGAGGAGGAGAAGGCGCCGACGCGCCGAGAATTTTTAGGAGTTCGAGGGGACCGCGCCAATGTTGCCTCTGGCGCGGCATGTCGGGGACGATCGCTGCGATGGGCGGAGGCGGCGCTTGCGCCGCCGGTTCAAGCGTACCGCCCCATCTGCAGCGACCGGCGAGGGCCGGCGGGATGCCGGCCCTTGTCTTTTCAGGACCAACGTCTTCCGCAGCGCCGTCGATCATGAATTCGCGTAGCCTGCGTCATTGCGGGCCGACGCTCACGGCACCAGGATGGAGGATCCGGTGGTGGCGCGGCCTTCGAGATCGCGGTGCGCCTTGGCGGCATCGCGCAACTTGTAGGTCTGATTGATCGGGATTTTCACCGCGCCGTTGCCGACGACGGCGAACAGGTCGTCGGCCATTTTCAGCAAATCTTCCCGCTTGGCGGCGTAGGTATTCAGCGTCGGGCGCGTTGCAAACAACGAGCCCTTCTGCTGGAGGATGTTGATGTTGAAAGCCTCGATCTGCCCCGAGGCACTGCCGAAACTCACGAACAGGCCGAGCGGACGCAGGCAGTCGAGCGAGCCCGGAAACGTCGTCTTGCCCACCCCGTCATAGACCACGTCGCACGATTTGCCGCCGGTGATCTCCTTGACGCGGGCGACAAAATCCTCGTCGCGGTAA
Source organism: Pseudomonadota bacterium (assembly GCA_021811945.1). GTDB lineage: Bacteria > Pseudomonadota > Alphaproteobacteria > Rhizobiales > Xanthobacteraceae > BOG-931. Next base: position 5,412 of record JAKAPE010000166.1, read on the forward strand.
AGGATGGTGTGGTGAGCGCCGTTGGCGCGGGCGAGCGCCGCCTTTTCCTTCGAGCCCACGGTGCCGATGACGGTGGCGCCGAGATGGTTCGCCCATTGGCACAGAATGAGGCCGACGCCGCCGGCAGCCGCGTGCATGAGGAGCGTCGTGCCCTTTCCGACGTTGCAGGCGCGGCGCAGGAGATACTGCACCGTCAAACCCTTGAGCATCATCGCGGCGGCCTGCTCGTAGCCGATCTTCGCCGGCAGCTTTACGGCGCGATCGGCCGCGACCACGCGCTCCTCGGCGTAGCAGCCCGGGCCGCTGACATAGGCGACGCGATCGCCGGGCTTGAAATCGGTAACGCCGGCGCCGGCTTCGACGACCTCGCCGGCGGCCTCGTTGCCGATAACGAACGGCAGGCCCCCCGGCGTCGGGTAAAGTCCCATGCGAAAATAGGCATCCACGAAATTGACGCCGCAGGCATATTGCTTGACGCGGATTTGTCCCGGACCGGGCGGCGGAACGGCGACCTCCTCATAGGTCAGAACCTCGGGACCGCCGAACTTATGGACTCGGACCGCAGCAACCATTTCGCTCTCCTCTCGATTATCGTCGGCAGATATCAGGGCGGCCGAGCGCGACGCAAGGGAGCCGCCGTCGCGGCGAAGCATCATCACGATGGGGATGGCGATGGACAGGAATGGAAAATGGACGGAAAAAGCGATGCCGGCGCGCAGCGCGGGTGGATCCCCAGGAGTTTGGGAAATGCTGGAGGTGAATCGATGAGCCGCGTCAACGGCAATTCTGCCGTCGAGGTTGCGGTCGTGGGCGGCGGGCCGGCCGGCGTGGTGAGCGCGATCGCCTTCGCGGCTGCCGGCGCGGAGACGCTCCTCATCGCTCCCACGCCCGAGGACGACCACCGCACCACCGCCCTGCTCGCGGGTTCGGTCACCGCACTGGAAACGCTCGGCGTTTGGACGGCATGCCGGGCAAATGCGGCGCCGCTCAAGGCGATCCGCATTATCGACGACACCAGGCGCCTCATCCGCGCGCCTGAGGTCACCTTTGCCGCCGCCGAAATCGGTCTCGACGCGTTCGGCTACAATATCGAGAACCGCCATCTCCTCGCGGCGCTTTATGCGCGCGCCGCCGAGCTCAAGCTTGCGCGCATAGACGCTCCTGCGTTGGCGGTCGCCAGCGATTCGCTGGGCGTCGCCATCAGGCTTGCCGACGGCGAGGTTCGCGCGCGGCTCGCCGTCGGCGCCGACGGACAACGCTCGCTGTGCCGCGCGGCGGCCGGGATCGGCACGCGCCGGCGCAGCTATCCGCAGACCGCGCTGACGCTCAATCTCGCGCATGCGCGGCCGCACGAGGACATTTCGAATGAATTCCACGGCGAAAGCGGGCCGTTCACGCTGGTGCCGCTGCCCGGCCGCAGATCGAGCCTGGTCTGCGTGCTGGATCCTCTGAGCGCCACGGAGCTTTCCCAACAGTCCGACGCCGAGCTTGCCGAAGAGATCGAGCGCCGGGCGCATTCGCTGCTCGGCAAAATGAGCGCCGAGCCGGGCCGTGGGCTTTTCCCGCTCGCGGTCGAAACCGCACAGTCCTTCGCGCGCGCGCGCATCGCGCTGGTCGGCGAAGCCGCGCATGTGGTGCCGCCGATCGGCGCCCAGGGGCTCAATCTCGGCCTGCGCGACGCGGCGACGCTCGCCGAGCTCGTCGCCGATGCGCGCCGGCAAAATCTCGACATCGGCGCCCCGGAACTCCTCGCGCGCTATGACCGGGCGCGCCGCGCCGACGCTTTGAGCCGGCGCATCGCCATCGACCTCTTCAACCGCAGCCTGTTGACCGATTTCATCGCGGTGCAGGGCGTGCGCGGGCTTTCGCTGTTCCTGGTTGATCGCGTCGGCCCGCTGCGGCGCGCGCTGATGCGCGAAGGCGTGGCCCCCGCGGCATCGCAGCCGCGGCTGATGCGCGGCGAGATGGTGTGAATGGCGGTGACCGAGCGCCAATTTCGCGGCGGAAGTGGCGTCAAAAATGTAGTGTCTCAGTTTGAATTTTTGCGGCGATTGGGAGAGGTCGCCGAACGTCCGACTTAAGTTGGAACTGAGGCACTATCGCCCGAGTCTTGGCACTTGCAAGCCTCCTCCTTTGCGCTAAGCATATACGAATCGTGGCAGCCCCGCTACGAAAATGGCTTGGCGAGGGGGTGACGCCAGGCTCCCGCCGTTATATCTTTCTAAGAAATACCGGGTTGTGCTCGGGAGGCCCAAGATCAAGGAGGATCGTATGGCCATTCGCAAAGCGACGCTAAGGCGAGCGCCGCCGCGACCAGAACTGGATCGACTACTTTCGGCTGCTAGGGAACACGAAATCACAGACGCAGAGTTGCAGGAGCAGCGCGTCAGCTTTGCGTACGGCAACGCGCTTGAAAATTCTCGAATCACGAAGGAGTTGGCCCGCTCTGCCGCGAAGAGTCTTCGTCTACAGCGAGCGTAATTGATCGGAGAAAAGCCCGGCTTAGCCGGGCTTTTTTTGAAACCATGATAGTCTCGGAGGGCGATGATCGAGATCTGTTCGATTGGGTCCAAGAGCAGAACCTCGTCCGCCAGTACGATTTTCTTGCGAATTGCATCGTGATTGGGCTGAAACAACGGCACACCGCTCTTGATAAGTACACACTCTGGGCACTAAACCACATCGCCGTCGCGAACATCTCGCAATTCGGCGGCAGGTTTCGGGAAGAGCCTATCTATGTGGGCAATCATATACCTCCCCATTTTCGGGAGGTTCCGGAGCTCATGGACCGTTTCATTTCGACTGTCCATGAAAATTGGTTCAACTGGAGTCCGACAGAGTTAGCCGCTTACGGCTTATGGCGGCTCAACTGGATTCACCCCTTCATTGAAGGAAACGGAAGGACCGCCAGGGCCACATGCTATTACCTCATGTGCGTCCGATCCGGCACGTTGCTGCCAGGCCGACGAATCGTTCCCGAGCGTATACGTGATGACCGCGCGGGCTACGAGGCAGGCCTACAAGCGGCAGACCGGGCTTGGGATCAAGGTCATCTCGATTTCTCTGTTTTGGAGGAATATTTAGCGCGGCTTCTAGAGGCCCAATTATCCGACGATGGATTGCCGCCGCTGCCGCCACAATCAAACTGAGACACTATCCAAAAACGCGAGACGCCGTGTTCATCCACGGTACGGAATCCAGGTTAACGGAGTGCGTCGGCAGCATAGCTCCGCTATCCAGGGGGTTGAACACGACCAGCAACAGACTCGCATCGCGAGTGGTTTCTTCGCCCAATCGTCCGGAACGAGTATTGACCCCAGGGATGCATGCGTGAAATTGGAAACTCTGGAGTCGATCGTTAACCTGAGTTCCGAGCCGTGCGTGTTCATCCTACTACCGTTGCCGAGGGGTTGGCCGTCGCATGAAACTGCCGCGTAATTTCTTCAAGCCGCTTGCGATCGGCGCGCCGGCGCCGCTGCGCGAGGCGCCGCTCAAGCTCGAGCGCATGATCCATTTCGTGCCGCCGCATGTGGAGAAGGTCCGCGCCAAGGTGCCGGAACTGATCCATCAGGTCGACGTCGTGCTCGGCAATTTGGAAGACGCGATCCCGGCGGACGCCAAGGAAGCGGCCCGCCGGGGTTTCATCGCCATGGCGAAGGCCAATGATTTCGGTGCGACCGGACTGTGGACGCGCATCAACGCCCTCAATTCGCCGTGGGTGCTCGACGACATCACCGACATCGTCGGCGCCGTCGGTCACAAGTTGGACGTGATCATGCTGCCGAAGGTCGAGGGCGAATGGGACATTCATTACCTGGACCAGCTTCTGGCTCAGCTCGAAGCCAAGCATGGGGTGAAGAAGCCGATCCTCATCCATGCCATCCTGGAGACCGCCGAAGGCGTCAACAACGTCGCTGCCATCGCCACCGCCTCGCCGCGCATGCACGGCATCAGCCTCGGTCCGGCGGATTTGGCGGCCTCGCGCGCGATGAAGACCACGCGCGTCGGCGGCGGCCACCCCGACTACAAGGTGCTGGCCGACGCCGCCGCGGGCGCGCCGGCGGCGCCGCGCGCCGCCTATCAGCAGGATCTTTGGCACTACACGATTGCCAAGATGGTCGATGCCTGTGCCGCCGCCGGCATCAAAGCGTTTTACGGCCCGTTCGGCGACTTCGCCGACAGCGCCGGCTGCGAGGCACAGTTCCGCAACAGTTTCCTCATGGGCTGCGTCGGCGCCTGGACGCTGCACCCGAGCCAGGTCGCGATCGCCAAGCGCGTGTTCTCGCCCGACCAAGCGGAAGTCGCCTTCGCCCAGAAGATCATCGCCGCCATGCCCGACGGCAGCGGCGCGGCGATGATCGACGGCAAGATGCAGGACGACGCCACCTGGAAGCAGGCGAAGGTGCTCGTCGACCTCGCCCGCCTCGTCGCCGCCAAGGATCCGGAGATGGCGGCGCGTTACGGGCTGTGAGGAGCGCCGATCGCCAGGCCGGGTTAGGGTCGAAACCCACAAAATCGATAAACCTAAATCCGTGAGTTGCGGCCCTAAAAGTGCTCGCAAACCTCTTGGAATTTCAGGCAAATTAGGAAAATCGAACAAGTGCGGAGCGGTTCCAATTTGGAGACCTCTAAGGTGGCTTATTTACTT
>JAKAPE010000167.1 GCA_021811945.1 Pseudomonadota bacterium
TTCGCGGCGGCAACAGCATCCTGAATGATCACGGCTTCGATCGCATCGAACGCCTCGGCATCGGTGATCGACGCGAGATCGATGCTTTTGAAGTTCTTCGATTTCGGCTGATACTTGCTGATAGCGCGCCGACGGAAAGCGAGCGGCGTCTCGCCAGGCAGAGGCGTAGGCACCGCGTCATCGTAATACGCGGCAACATGGCTGATGCGGTCACGGATCGCGGCGAGAGCGTTGCGGTCGTCATCGCTCGGTTGCTTGAGCATCAGGTTGCGCAGGCGATCGACCTCACGCTTTAGCTCGGCGTGAGAAACGGCATCCTCACGGCGGGCGGCATCCTCGCGCTTGCGGGCTTCCTCGGCATCGCGGCGCCGAGCGTCTTCGCGCTTGCGCTCTTCCTCAGAGTCACGCCGGCGAGCATCCTCGCGCTTGCGGGAATCTTCGCGCTTACGCTCTTCCTCTTCCTCGGCGTCGCACCGCCTGTTGTATTCTTCCTCACTCTCGCCATCACCGCGTGAGCAATCTTCTTCCTCGCGCTTTTTCTCTCCGGCATCGCGGCGACTCGAATCAGCTTCCATGGCATCGAGGCGCTTGGCGAAAGCGTCAAAGCGCTTTTCCATAGCGTCCATGATTACCTTGGTCATACGCTCGCCCTCGGCATCCCGCCGCGCGGCATCCTCACGCTCTTCGCGCTTACGCTCTTCGTTTTCGTTTTCAGCCATTGCATCCTCACGCGCTTCGGGTGGACCGGATTTCTCGATTTTCTCTTTCCATGCCGAGACAATCCGGGATTTGATCGCGGCAAGTTTATCGGGAGAATATTTGTCAGCATCCTTGCCCTTGTGGATGTAATTCCACGCGGCGCGGATATGCTCTTCGGTGTCGATCGGATATTTCCCGTTGGCGGGATCGGCGAACTTCACGTCACCGTATTTACGCTCGCCCTCTTGCTTCTCGGACTGAGCGTCTTCCATGTCGGGAGGCACCATCATCGTTGTTCCGTTCTCAAGAGGCACAAAGAGGGTGACGTTGCTCATTGGAGCATCAGCGTGAGACCGCCGGCTTCAGGAATAGGGTTGCTCATTGCATTTCAATACCATGCGGGTCTTGCCCTTTGTCCCAGACGCCGAGTGGAACAATCGCGAGGTGATCGATGATCGTTGGCTTGCCTTCGATCCTGATCGTTTCGCCAGATTCGAGTTTCGTCACATCGATTTCGTCAGGATCGAGAAACGAAACCGCTGGGCTCGTGCTAGTGTGAGTTGTGTCCATCAACTCAAGATCGTCTTCGAGGAATACGCGCGCGATCGCCCATACCTCTTCGCCGTCTACGTAGGGGTAGACGATCGATCCAATCACACGCTCGGAAAGCTCTTCCTCGCTTTTCGTGTGGTCAACGACTACGGGAAGCCCATTGCAACGTTGCGCAAATTCATCTGTCGCGAACTCGGAGGGATCGCGCCACACATACTCTTTCAGGCCCGCGCGATACGCCATCCCCGTGCCAGTAACGCGCATCTTGACCAGCGTGACGCTGCCGATCTTCGCAGGGCTGCTGACCAGACCGCGAGCCATGGCGATGGCAACCTCCATCTCGGTCATGCTGCCGCCTCCATTTGCCGCGCGTACGAAACGCCCTTCGCCGTCAGCATCTCCGCTGGGATTTCGTCGAGCGCATACAGCCACGTGGCGTAGCACCGGCAATAGGGCTCTTCGGCAACGTGAGTGATCGTGTCGTATCTCGGCGAGCTGCGGCGGATTAGACCCGCACGTGTCGCCCATGTGTTCGGCAAAATCCAAACCTTACCGTCGCGCTCTTTGTGATCGACGCGGTAATTGTAATTTACCTGTCGCCAATTCGAGCGCCATATCATCGCGACGGCGCCGCCCTCATCGGCGATTACCTCATGGATCGACGCGACCAGCTTATGCGTCTGATCGATCGCCACGCGCCGGCGTTCGTATTTTATTTGCGCGATAGGCTTGTAGATGTGTTCACGGACTTCTCTAAGATCGATGCGCTTCCGCATCTCCGGCAGAGACGATGACCAGCCCGCGAACCGCGCCAAGGTGTTCTCAATCGACTCTCGCCGACGTAGCTTGATCAGGTCCGCCGCCTGAACGATGCGCTCATCTAGCTTGCTGCGCATCGCGGGTTTCAGCCGCTCTATCGTAAACGCGGGGATTCCGCAATGTTGCTTGCTGGCACGTCGAAATTCACGATCGAACGCAGCGGTCAGGTGGCTGGCGATTTCCTCATCACGCACGGGCTCATCATCTGCGGCAGAGCGGAGACGCATGAAGAAGTCGCGCCAATGAGAAAGGGGAGTTTCCCCCCCTTTCTCTGCCCGGATCGCCTGATCGAGCAGCCTCTCAAACTTGCTAAGCGCCATCTTATGAGTCGTCGTCTGGATCGTTCGGAGGCGTCTCGCGCGGCGTTGGTTCGGGCAGCGCGGCAGCGTGATCAGCAATCGCTTGCGTGTCCAGGATCAGCGGCGAGGCAAACATTTTTTCCTGAGCGTTGATGTTCGCAGCCGCCCAATCGATGACATCTGCGCGTGCTTGCGGCTCGGTGATCATCGATCCGAAAACCTCGACCAGCTTCACAACGCTGTCGAAACGCTTCTGCTGGCCCTCAAGCTCTTCCTTGTCGCTCTGTTGAACCATCGAGGGCCATTGCGGGGCGAACGCTCCGGTCCATTTCTGGAACGACGCGGCATAGGTTTCCCCGCGCATCGTCTCAGGATATTTAGCACGCATTGCCTGCCAGAACTCTTTAGTCCAAGCCCGTCTCTGCACGATGCGATCGAAAAACCGGAATATCGGCTCTTGCTGCGCGCGGTAAGCTTCGATGTATGACGAAATTTGCTTTGCGTCTTCGCTTCCGTCTGCAAAGCCCTGAGCCAAAGAATCTTGCGTCAAAAGAAGCCCAGGCATTCCAGCGCCACTGGCTATGTCGTTGATAATGCCATCCGTCGCGAATTTACCTGATGCATCGACGTTCATCATGTTCAACGTTTCGATCGATTCGTCGATATCGACAGACGCAACGTTGCCGGTTGCGGCGACTTTGATTTGTTGCAGCTTCTTACGGAAGAAAGAATCCGTCACACGATCAACGATCGACCCAGGAGATTTTACTTTCGTAATCAGCAACGCTAGCTTTTCGGCGATCTTGTTGTGCGCAACCATCATCCGTACGTATGACGCGAGCGGGTACATAGCTCGCATATATTTCGACCGGCCCGTGAATCCGAACGCCGAGCTTGTCCACTGGATATAAAGCGGGTCTTCGTTTTGCAGAACAACGCCGCGATTCAGATGGTACACTTCATTATTGACGACGAAGTGGCGCGGCTTGAGAAAATTCGGATTCGACGGGTCTTGCGAAAGCGTGAGGCTGCCAGCCGTATTCAATGAATCGAATACCTGAAAATACAGGTCCGGTGAAAGCCATTCCTTATCCGTCAAAGGTCGATCGGTCGGCGCATCGGGGACACCAGCGCCAAGTGCGGCAATTCCGTAGATCGCCGATAACCGGATAGTCTGAATGATATACCGAAGCGCGCCAATCTCGCCGAGCCGATTCCACTCTTCATTAAACGCGGAGATAAGCTCATCCTGAGGGCCAACATCAATAGTGATTTGCCGTGGACGGTAGAATCCCAGATATATCGGCGCATCTATAATCCGCGCCCCAAGCGGATGATAGACATACATGATTTTGCAGTCTTCATATGACGGCTCATAGCCGGGCGTGATGCGCTCGACCAATTGCCACAACGGCGGCGCGCTGCCTCCGCTGATGGCAACCTCGCCCTGGACATCTCTCGGCGATGAGGCGGGCCAGAGTAATCCGCCGCTCACCAGCCGCGCCCGTCACCAAGCCCGATCGACAGACCGTAGGTGTAGCAATCGAGCAGATCGTCATGAGACATTTCGGAACCAGGACGATAGCCCGTCACCTGCGACAGGAAATGATTGCGCTGCACGCCCTGGAATCGTGTGATCTTGTCAGCGGCCGGTTGCGTGAGCACAACTTTCCCCGTCATGTGATAATTGATTGTCGATAACGCGCGCTCATCCTTGCCCAGCGAGGTGAGCTTCGTTGAGATTGCCTCGGCGGGGAGCCCCTGCCGCATCGCCTGGCGGAGCAGAATCATGCCTGCGCCCGTGTCTTCGATATACGGCCCGCGCGGATCGAGCCGCGCACCGCATTGTTCGTGCAACTCACGCATCCGCCGCAGCAATGCCGGATACCACTCGATTAGTAGCTCGCCGCTGATTTGCACCACGTCCCAATCGAGCACGTATAGCGGTCGATCGTGGTGGCGATTCTTGCCGAAGATGACAACCGCTGTTCCGTCATGCTCGCGGCCAGTCTTGAACGCTGTGTCAATCGTTGCAAAGATGAAATCGCAGCGCTCAGGATACGGCGCCGGCTTGCCATCAACCAGCCATGCATCCGAGCCGAAGAATGCCGATCCCGACCAGTCAACGAAATTCGCGAGGATTTCCTGCTCATAGACAAGCGGCGCGTATTCTGTCGGCAGGCGCGCGACCTCATCGGCATTGAGCGTCGGGTTTGCGGTCGTCGGCGCGTGGTAGACGGCCCAGCCCTCGGATGGTTGCGTCGCGGCCCGATAAAATAGCTGCTCGCCGTCCACACCGCGCGGCGTGCCCGCCATCACAACGACGCCGCCGCGGTCGATCAGCGTTGGGCGGATCGCCAGGTCGAAAAGCGGCGTGATCTCGCGCGGTGCCAACGTGACTTCATCCAGAACGGCCAGGTCGTAGGAACGGCTGCGGCCGGCGCCCTCATCTGCCATCGTCCAGAAATCGATCTCGCCGCCGCCGCTGCATCGGATTTCGAGCATGGTCGCCGACTTCGATATCAGCGCGGGGCCGAGCAGAAGCCCGATGCGATCGAATGACGGCCGATTGCGTCGGAAATCCGGCCCGAACCAGGCGACTTTGAGCCCGCCGAGCGCGCCAATTGCCGCGACGTACTCGAGGAGCGTGGTTTTCCCGAACCGCCGACCGCACACCAGAACGGTGCGCTCATGGCGGAGGATCGTGCGCAGGGCAGCGAGCTGGGCGGTGTGCAGGCGGGGGAGTGTGATTTTCGGCTGCGCGGCGCCGGAGCGCGGACGCTGGGCCTGGCGCAATTCAGGCATTTTGAGGATGTTAGGCTAGCTAATCCGATCTGTCAATAGCGCCGCGTAAGATGCTGATTTGGCGCTAGACTGCTCTGGTTCTCTCTCGATGACCATCGCCTCGGCGGAAAGATCAGCGTAATCCGCCAGAAATTCCGGAAAAGAGGCGAATTTCACCACCAGCGCGATATCCAGCCCGCGCGCGATATCGAGGAGCGTCTGCACCGTGACCTTGCCGTATTCGGTGTCTTCGAGCCGCGAGACCACGCTTTGCGGCTTGCCGATGCGCTCAGCGAAAGCCTGTTGCGTCAGTCCTAGTTTTTCGCGAATGGCGCGCAGTTGGTAGGGGATGTAGGACTTCACGTGGCCTTCGACGTAAGCCTCGCGATACTCTCTGTCTCGCAACGCGCTCGGATCATGCGGCAGCGGCATGGCGCTCAGTCCTCATCAGCCGCGAGCCGCTGGATCAGCGCGACCACGCGGGCATCAACGCGGGCGCCCACGCGATTGCCGAACGCGCTCATCGTCTCATCGTCGCGGGGATAGAGTCCAATCACCACGGCTAGGTCGCAGATTCGATAGCCCTCGACTACGGCACCAACGAGCAGGTCCGCCGCCGCGCCGGCAGCACGCACCACGCGCGACACAAGCCGAGCCGCGTCAAGCGCCGATTCGCTCGGCTCGGGCCCGGTATGCCCTCCGCCGACATCATCAAGCGTCCACCCGCCGCGATACCGTGGGGCGGCCTCGCACGCGCGCGCGAACGCCTCGCACCATGAAAATTCATCGGCGGTGATGCGCTGCTGCCGACACAGCCGCAAGTGCGCGGGCACACGGCGCCAAGGTCGAAGCCGATCCGCCGGCTCATACCGCGCGGGGGCTATCTGCTCGACGTCGTGGTGGAGCACTAGCATGTGGCGTTCCCTGTTATTCCGTGCCAGGCGACGAATTGCATAAATCCGCCGGTTTTTGCAATTCGTCCGCGCCAATTTCAGTCTGCTGCGATGCGGCAGCATCGTCGGCGAAATACGCATGCGGATATCGCCATGCCGGCCACGTCGCGCGCGTAATCGGCGGGATGCCGTTCGGATCAACGACCTGGACGCGCAGCGTGCCAGCGCGGGCTTCGAGCGCGGCAATCCTCGCGGAGATGCTAGCTAGACTCACCGTCACGCGCGGCTTCCAGTGCGGCAAGCCGATCGGCCAGGTCGCTCGCCGCCACCAGCCGATGCGCCGAATCGACCATCGCCAGGAACGGCCCGGCCTCGGTCGGCGTGAGCACGCCGCTAGCGACAGCCTCGCCGATTCGAGAGAGCGCGACCTTGCACGCCGCAATGCTGTCAAGCGGGCCGAGGTCGATCTGCGCGACATTGGACTTCTCATTCGGCGCGCCCAGGTTCGCCACGACTTTGATCGCGCTCACATTTCCTTCGGCGATCAACTCGCGGCACCGCTCAAGCGCAAGTGGCGTCAATTCATCGAGCAGTTCGGAAATCACGCGGTGACGACGCGGGCGACCGCCGGGGTTGCCCACACTGCCGGGCAAGAATCTGCCCCCCTCGCCCCGAATAATGCGCGAAATCTGAGGGGGCTTAGCTTCGTCGTTAGTGTCCATAACACCGTTAAACCGTCTAACCGCGTGGGACTATAGCCGGTGCTAGGCGGGAGCGCAAGTGCGATATTCCCCGGGCGCGTGCGCTAATCACGGAAGGTGATTTAACTTCGGAGTTTACCAGTTGACTATCTAGGCTATGTTCGGTATAACCGAACTCACGGAACACGATTAACCAGAAAGGAAAGTGCAATGATCCACTTGCGGCGTCTGGGAGGCTCCGATGACGCTCTCTGACCGCGTGCGGATGCTATCACTACATGCGCCGTGGATGCTGGCGGAGATTTCCGACCTGGCCGCCGAGGTGCAGCGTGTCGAGCGCGCGCTCGATGAAATCGTCGCGAACGCGGCGGAAGATGAGGCTTTACGAGCGATCGGCGAGGCCGTTGGGAACGTAATCCCGTTCCGCCGGCATTAGGAGGCAACCATGCCGCGGTCTCTGACAGCGCTAGTAATCCTGGCGATCGCGGCATGGCCCGCGTGGACCGCCGATGCACCGCCGCCGAGCGCTGCCCGCACGGCAGTATCGGAGCCGGAGCCTATCCACGCAATACTTTCTAATGGAATTTCGTTACTTGGAAGCAACGGAGGACTCGGAGGGTCTAATAATACTTCCGGCCCGGTCGATCCGACACAAAGCCCCGAGGCGTTGGGCGATATCGGCGGCCAAGGCACCGGCGATATCGTAGGATCGCTAAGCACCGGCGCGGCGCTGTTCGGGATGGAGGGGGGCACAGGCTCATGGCTCGCTATGGGCGCACTCGATCAGGGATCGCCTGCCGGCGGCATCAGCATCCCGGGGGGCACTGGCCCAGCGCGCAGCGGCGGAGGCGGCGGCCGCGACGTGCCAGAGCCGAGCGCGCTGGCTATCATGGCCGGCGCTCTGATCGCTCTGAGGGGGCTCAGGCGGCAGCGATAAGCCGCTCGCGCTGAGCACTGCCTCAACCCCCGGTCTTCGCGGCCGGGGGGTTTCTTATCCCAGAGCGCCAGCACTCGCCGCAAATGAACGGTGGCGATCGGGTTCCGGACGGCGAGCACCAAATCGCTCTCTGGCAGACGCTACAGCGGGGGGCATCCTCGGCCGGTATCAACGGCGAGGCTGCGCGCAAAAGCCCCTCCACGGCTTTCTGTTGCCCGTCTAGGGGCATCTTAGGCGCTGTGTGCTCCTCCATCAGCGCAGCGCGCTCCACGTCGAGCGCTGGGGGCAGGAACGGGGGCGATGGGAACATGCGGGTACTCCTGCGTTAGGGGGGGAGGGTATCGGTCGGAATTGTGGCGCGATTGTGGCGATTGTGGCGGAAGTGTGGCGGAGAGAGAGGCGGGGGCGGGGGGCGGATTCCCAGGAATCGGCGAATTTCTGCGGAATTTTAAATTACGAGGCTTCGGAGGGTGACGGGGGGTGACGGGTGTGACGGGGATGTACAGGCTCCTTCCACGCGGACGTGCGCGCGCGCGTATATGTGAGAAGAGCTTGGTAGAACCCGTCATACCCGTCACCACCCGTCAACCAAGAGATCGTTGAGGATAAAAAACCGGCGGAAAACAGCCAATTATACCCGATGACGGCATCAGTCCCCTCGATCCCAATTACCCCCGGAATCCTGATTGATCAGCCCAACCCCACAAACGAATCGATGTTTTTTAGTTCGTTCTCTGCGCAAATTCGGATACCGATCGACGATCTCCGCGAAAGCCACGGAGCTGATCTGGTCGCGGCCGCTCGCCTTCGCCCATGCGTTGAAATCAGAAAGCAAGACGTTTGGGCTGATTTTGAGACTAGGATCAAGGATGCATCTTTCGTTGAGCCACTCGCCAAAGGCGTCCATCGCGGTGAAATAATGCTCACTGGCTTCCGAGACGGCTTTGCAGGTGCCTAGACCGATGCGCTGCCATTCGAGGCATCCGTCTAACATCCATCGAAAAATCGCTGGATATTCGTCGATTAGGCGATCTTTCAGTGTTTGATCCGGTGTCGATGGCACACGATCGAAGGGACAGACGCGAAGGCGGCGCTCCATCGCCGGACTGCGGCCCTTGAGCTTTGGCGCATGGTTGCCAACCGCGATGATTTTGCATGTGGGCATGAATTGGAAGGGGCGACCATAAGGATTCCGGGCAGAAAGTTCGGTTTCATTGCCAGAGATTTCTTTGATCGTAGATTCTGACCATTCGGCACCTGATTCAGGCTCGATCGTCGTTATAAGACGCTTTCCCTGCATGACGGCGCGGTAATACTCTAAATTTATTCTACCTGAAGCAGTGAATACTTCGATAGGGATTGATGCGGCGTATTCATGGAGAATTTGCGTTCCTGGACGCAGGAATGTCCCTTTACCGTTCCCCCCTCCGCCATAAAGGAATGCGAAAATTTCCTCGATCGTTACCCCGGTCAGGATATAACCGTAAAGTCTCTGTAAAAATGCAATAAATTCATAGTCCCCGCCTGTTGCTTCATAGAGAAATTTTTCCCACAACGGCGCGGGGGTGCCGGGGGGGGCAGGGGCGACCTTTGTTTGGCGAGATATGTAATAATGGGGGGAAGCCGACAAAGTATTTCCTGTTCTAAGGTCAATAACTCCGCCAGGAATTCCTAAAAGCCAAGGGTCTTTATCCCATATTTGATGAGTTACTGCTAGCTTTGACTCTGACCTAGAAGCACGTTCCACGTTAGAAATAAAAGCGATTTTACCAAGCTTTTTGCCTTTATGATTGTCTAAGGAAGAAATTCGTTCCTGCTGGCAAAAATCTCGTATTAGAGAGAAAACTATGTCAACTTCATCGAGCTTCCATCGGTCATCTATCCAAACAAACCACCGCTGTTGGGTGTGGTCAAAAAGTATTCTGCCAGCAAATTTTTCTCCGATTGCACGGGCGACGTCATCCTCTGTTTTATCATCTCCGAGGGTTGATTTTTCACTTGGTTCCGAAGTTTCATGATTTTGTTTCATATAGATAATAGATTCAGAAACGTGCTTTTTAATAACTGAAAGAGGGATGCCAAATTTTTTGGCTGCTATTTTTATTTCGGAATAGTATTTAAATTCATCATCTCTAGCTAATAGAGCTAGGCGGGTAATCTCACCTGCTAATTGGCCCTTGTTAATTTCTGACATTCTGCGTGCCTTTGACAGTGTGGGAGACGGAAGCGTGGGAGAATCCCCATTCAATCATCGAGTTTATTTCTGATTCATCTGTTTTCCCTTCTCTACGTGCTGCAATGC